>JAKVCH010000446.1 GCA_022447485.1 Polyangiaceae bacterium
TAGTGATCAGCCGTCCCGACGGCGACGAGGAAATTAAGGCCCCCAAGGGCAGCGTCTACCTCTATCCGTCCAACAGCATTCATCACGTCCGAGCGGTGACCCGAGGGGTGCGGCTGGTCGCCGTCGGCTGGATCCAAAGCCGAGTCCGCTCCGAGGAGCAGCGCGAGGTCCTTTTTGATCTGTCCTGCGCACTCAAGGCGTTGCCGCCCGAGAGTGAAACTCACGACTTAAAGCTGCGGCTCTTGCGAGCTCGTAACAGCCTCTTGCGGATGTGGGGCGAATAGCGACGGGGAGCTTGCCTTCATGCCAGGGCCCCTGAGCAGGCAGAAGCTGAGCAGGCAGGGCCCCTGAACAGGCCCGCCCGCTGAACAGGCAGCGCGCCTCAGCGCCAGCCCGCGCGGTCGTAAATGCGCACGGCGGCAGCCTGATTCTTGCCCAAATCGGAGGCATTCACCTGATCTTCTCGGAAGGTGCCCATCTTCTTGAGGGTCTCAGTCAGCTCTGCCGTGCTCACAACGGGATACTCGTTATTGGCCGCTACAAAGAGGCTCTGGGCTCGGGCCTCGGTGAGGTACTCGAGGAAGAGAATTGCATTTTTACGGTGAGGTGAATGCTTCAAGACACCTGCGCCGCTGATATTCACGTGCGTGCCAGTCGACGACTGATTCGGGTAAATCACCCCTACCTTCGACTCAATCGCAGGGTTCGAGCCAATCATGCGGGCCAGGTAGTACGAGTTGACAATGGAGATGGCGCACTCTCCTGAAGCCACCGCCTTAATATTGGAAGTATCGTTACCACTGGGTGGTTTGCGCAAATTAGCGACGACGCCTTTCGCCCATGCTTCGGCTTTTGCCTCGCCCTCATGACTAATCATCCCAGCGAGCATGGAGATATTGTAGATATTCGACGAAGAGCGAACGCAAATTTTCTTTTTGAAGCGAGGGTTGGCCAGGTCTTGATAATTATTCAGCCCCTCGGGCTTTCCCCGCGCCTTGCTGTAGATGATGACCCGAGCTCTTTTTGAGAGGCCGAACCACAAGCCATCGGGATGCCGTAAGTGAGCCGGGATGCGACTCTTCAACACCTCAGACTGCACGGGAGAAAAAATGCCACGCTCTTCGGCTCGGTAGAGTCGGCCGGCATCAACCGTCACCAGGATATCGGCGGGACTGTACTTGCCCTCGTTCACCACTCTCTCAATCAAAGTATAGCTCTCGGCTTCCACTAAGTTCACCTTGATGCCGGTGCGTTTCTCGAAGTCTTTGTAGAGAGCTAAGTCTGTATCGTAATGTCGCGCGCTGTAGACATTGACCTCCTGATTGCCGCTCGCACCACCTAAAATGAAGGTGGAGGCGAGAACGAAAAGGAAGATTACCTTAGAGTAGAGTTTCATACGACTATCTATTGTAGTGTTGGTGGAGGGAAATCTTCCCTAAAATGTACGCTCGAAAACAAAAAAGCCCTCTTCTGCGGCCTCGAGACGAGCAGCATCGCCGATATTCAGAGGACTCTGATGGTCGACGGCGACCCGTAGGGGCTGGGCAAAGCCTGGCTCAGCCATGTTTTCAAGAAAAGCGAGGGCGGTGCCGCCGATAAATCGGCGATCCGTGACTTTGAGTTGGGAGGAATCGTCGGCGACGACCCGTACACCGCCGGGACGCAGGACGAGATCGACAGAGCGCGTGGCGTCATCTGCCAAGGACGGACAAGAGATGAAACCGTAGGGAGTCTGAAAGCCCGAGGAAGTCTGCTCCGCTGGTATGCATTGCGACTCGCCAAAAAGCGCCGCAACAGCGGCCGCGCTCGGGCTCTGGTAGACGTCTTCGGGGGTGCCGACCTGGAGAATTCGCCCGGCATCGAGCACGGCGATGATATCGGCCATTTCCATGGCTTCGGCAGGATCATGGGTGACCATGATCGCCGTAATCCCGCTCTTTTTAATGGTACGTCGGGCGGCCTCGCGCAGGTTGCGGCGTAAGGTGACGTCGATGCTAGCGTAGGGTTCATCCATGAGCAGCACTCGGGGCTGCGGAGCCAAGGAGCGAATCAAAGCCACCCTTTGCTGCTGTCCACCAGAGAGTTGGTGGGGCCGACGCTGTCCGTACTCGCTCAGGTCGACCATCTGAAGCAATTCTTCGATACGGGCCGCCTTCTTTGCAGAACTCCAACCCTTCAAGCCGAAGGCCACATTTTCGGCCACGCTCAAGTGAGGAAAAAGGGCATTTTCTTGGAACATCATACCCACCGGCCGCTGCTCAGGAGGCAAGGCGCGCTTGGGCGAGGCGATTTCCTGACCATCGAGGTCAATGGTCCCCGCGGTCAGAGGCTCTAAGCCTGCCGCCAAACGTAACAGGGTGCTTTTTCCGCCTCCGGAAGGGCCCAAGAGACAGGTGATTTTTCCCGCTTCGACCCCAAAATCGAGTTCTCGTAAAACCTCGTTCTCTCCGTAGCTATGGGAGATTTTATTGAATTGAAGGGCCATGGTGCGGGGCCTCATTAGCACAGCTGCGGCGGCCTCGGCTATTGCAACAGTCAATTCATCTGGGCTGGAAAGATCAAAACTCCAGTCGCTCCCCGCGACAACTTTGAGTAGGCTCCCCACGCGCCAGGGCCTTGCCCACCTGGCTGACCTAAAAAATGACACGAGCTTCCTCTCTTCGCACTATCGGTTGGTGGTTACCAACCCTGGTCGTCGCTGCTCTGATTGCAGTGCCCATGGTTTCCGTGCTGTGGTCGCTGACCCAACCCGATGAAGCCGGCTGGGTGCATATCCGTGAGACCTTACTCACAGAATACCTGTTGAATACGGCTTCTTTGATGCTGCAGGTCGGTGTTTACACCAGCCTTCTCGGCGTAGGAACAGCGTGGCTTACCGCCGCCACGCGCTTTCCGGGAAGTCGGTTTTTCTCTTGGGCATTGATGCTCCCGATGGCGGCACCTGCCTATATTGTCGCCTACGTCTACACCGACTTACTCTCGTTTAGTGGGCCTGTTCAAACGCTGCTCCGCGACGGTCTCGGCCTTGGTGTCGACGCATTCGAATTTCCGGAGATCCGCTCGCTGCCGGGCGCCGCTCTGGTGATCAGCATTGTTCTTTACCCTTATATTTACCTGCTGGCGCGAGTGGCCTTCATGCAAAGCTCGGTGAAGCTCTTTGATGCAGCCCGCACCCTGGGAGCTTCGCCATGGCGAGCGTTTCTACGCATTGCCTTACCCGCTGCGAGGCCCGCCATTGTCGGCGGGCTCTCCCTGGTGCTGATGGAGACCTTGGCGGATTTTGGGGTGGTGGATTACTTTGGAGTACCGACCTTCGCGACCGGCATCTTTCGGACCTGGTTCGCCTCCGGCGAGAAATTGGCGGCTACCAAGCTGGCGGCGGTGCTCTTTCTCTTCGTCATTGTATTAGTGGTCCTCG
>JAKVCH010000447.1 GCA_022447485.1 Polyangiaceae bacterium
CCGGGCATAAAAGACATCCTGTCAACTTTGAAAAAAGCCCCTAGAATGGCCGAGTGCGTTTGGAATTCCTAGGCTCTCCTATGTGCGAGGGCGACACCCCATGTACGCGTCAGGCAGAATGTCACCCCAATGCAAAGTGCATGGTCCGCCCGGGCTACTGGAACTACTCCAAGTATTGCGTTTCGCAGACCGGTAACCCCTCCTGTGCAATCATTAGATGAACGTTCGTTTCTGCTCGGTGTTCTACCTGGCTGCCCTTTTGGCGGCCGGGTGTGATCGCTCTTCCGCTGACACCAATTCTTCCAGCATCGAGTCTCCAAACGTCCCGCTTGCTGTCGCCGAAAATCTAGGCCTGGGGAACTGCGTTCAGATTCATTTTAAAGGTGAATCTCAAGTGATTCCACCTGGATCTAAGCAAGGGCTTGCTTTGGAACTTGAGGGGAAGTTTCTTGTTCGTAGACTCTCTGAGTCGAAAAGTGCGGAGTCTAGCTTTTTTTTTCAATGGCGAGAGCCAAAGTTCGCTCTTTCAGGAAGCAACAATCAGCGTGCGACTGAGCTTGAAAAGGCGCTATTGAATCCGGTTGTTGGAACTTATTCTCGCGGTGTTTTGAAGGATATTCGCGCGGAAAAGGAATTGAGTCCCGAGGTCGCCAATGCCTGGCGAAGCGTTCTTTCATCGTTGCAATACGCTCAGGGCCCTCGGACTTCTAGTTGGCAGTCAGTGGACTATGATACCACCGCGCAGAACAAGGCTTCCTAAGAGGCCCTGAGCACGAAAACTCTTGAAAAGGAGAAACAGGCTTACCTCTCCATTTTGGATTCCGGCAACGCACGGCGCCCCGCGATGCCGGAGCTTTCTGAAGGGAAAAGTACTTATATGTTTTCCGATGGAAAGATCACTCGTATTGAGGTCAATGAGAAAACAAAGACCGATTCAGGCAATCATTTATCGATGGATTCCTCGAATCATCAGATATTTTCTTTTGAACATAACTCTTCTCAATGTGGCTCAGACGAGGCCTTTTCACCAGTGTGGTTTGCCGAAGCAAAAGTGCTTCCCTCTGAAAAGCTTGCTGCTCTCGATCAGCGATTGGTTCGACGAAATCTCGACGTGACCAGGACGGAGGGGCTCACTTTGGAAGGGGTGCTTGAACAATTGCTCGTCGTTGACAGGGGGGCTTCGAATAAGGGGAAAGCAACCCCTCTTGAAAAGTTAAACCGGGCACAGCGTGAGCGTGCCTTTTCAGCTCTTGGTGCTTTCTTGCGTCTCGAACCCAAAAATATTTCGCGCGTTCGTGAGGCCATCGATAAAAATCCGAAGAGCTCTAAGAAATTGATCTCTGCGATGGCTCGGGCAGAAACCCCTGCCATTCAGAAACTGCTTTCTGAGATCGCATTGAACAAGAAGCAAGAGGCCGAGATTCGTCTTGCTGCGATGGTGGGACTTGGCTTTGCCGACCGATTATCCGACGATGGGTTCGAGGCTCTCGTTACTCTTCGCGATGATGAGCGATTGTGGAAGAACGCACTCATGTTGGCAGGGTCTGCCGGTCGTCGTGCTAGCTCTACTCCTCCCTCGGCTCGCCAGGATGCTGCGCTAAAACTTTTGACGACTGAACTTGCAAAGAAAAAATCTGCAGGGGAGATCGCAGGTGCGTTACGAGCACTTTCCAATCTCGGAGACGCCAGAAGTCTCAAGAAGATCCAGCCCTATCTTGTGCATGAGGATTATCATGTTCGAGATGCGGCCTATTCGGCTCTTCGCCACATGATGGCACCGGAAGCGAAAGCATTGATTTACGAAGGCCTTCGCACTGAAAAACAACCTGCCGTCCAGGCAGCTATCCTGAAAACCTTTAAGATTCGTCCCGTTGCCCTAGAAGATGTTCAGGAGCTCACGAGCTTCCTTCAACGGCACGATCTCGACGACCGAGTGCGCTTAGCCGCGGCTGCTCTCATCCCTGAAACTCCTCAGGAGGAGTTATGAGAAGTTCACTTACCGCAGTAGGTCTAGTCGCTTTACTACATTTGGGCTGCGAACGAGCGCCTGAGCCATTATCAGATGAACCTGGTGTGAGTACCCCAAGTAGGGGGACAGGAGAGGCATCGAAGAAGCGGGAGAACAAGTCTCCGACCGCTCCTGTCCACCCTGCCAAAGCAGCAGGAGGCGTTCCTGCCCAATGTGCAAACCTTTGTGAGCGCTCTATGGGAGAGTGCCCAGGAGGGCAGAGCATGTGCGAGAAACAATGTCGAGCGATCTTCGGCTCGGAAATGTGCCGTACTGAACTCGATCAAGTGATGTCTTGCATGCTCAAGCTGCCGCTTTCTGCTTGGGAATGCTCCAAGGTCGGTCTACCTCAAATGCGCCCTGGCCATTGCGACACCGAGCAAGGTGGGGTAGTCGCGTGCATGACTCGAATGGTTGGGCAGTAAAAACTATCGCTAAATTTCCGCTTCTTTCACCAAAGAGAGTGCACTCGTAAGGCGATTCTTCTTTAACGGAAGTTCGCTTCGCACTTAAGCAAGGCGAATCTCAATCTAGAGGAGTGTTTCCGGGAAGCACGTACTGATCTTATACTCAGGAGTATACTCACAGCCAGATCCGGAATCTATCCCGACGTCTTCTGCAACAAGTCGATCGAATACTACGTTGGGCTCGGTCTCTGAAGTAAACGCTCCACGCTCAATTGCCCCCTGAAAACAAAAAGTGGGGCTAGGAAACGAGCCAACGTCTTGCTTGCTTGTCAGTGTGCCGGTTACCGCTCCTGTCATGCCAACGCTAATTTCCGAATCAAACTCAAGGGTTATATCTCCCTTTGAGGTGAGAACTTTCACGGAGGCGGGCGTGGCGTCGATAGCACTCACAGCGCTTAGGATACTGGGAGTTTCGTCATAGGTCGTGCCGTTAAGCACGATGCTCCAACCCGTTACATGTGTGAATCCGCAAAGACTCTCGTCCATATCCCAAGCATCAAACGCGTTATTCGTTCCATCCTGTCCGAGCCCACCTCCACCAGTTCCCGTGTTCCCATTACCGCCTGTTTGAGTTCCGTTACCACCGGTTGAGGCGTTTGCGTTACCTCCTGTTTGATTCACGTCGCCGCCAGTTCCGATACTTGAGCCGCCACTTGCAGTTGATCCTTGAGAGGAGCCGTCGTCTGCTGGATCAGTTTCAGCGGCGCAGGCCGTGAGAGCAGTGAATCCGGGGAATACAATTGAATAGGTCGAGAAGCGCATCTCTTCACCCTAGGACTATTTCTTGTATTGGCAAGTCGTCACGAGGGTATGAGTTGATTCGGTTTCATCAAACGATGAACGTGCATCAATGCCGTAATTTTCTCACCCACCTTCGCAACCGGGCATAAAAGACATCCTGTCAACTTTGAAAAAAGCCCCTAGAATGGCCGAGTGCGTTTG
>JAKVCH010000448.1 GCA_022447485.1 Polyangiaceae bacterium
AGCCAGGCACTTATCTCTGCAAAATCAACCTGAGCGGCTCCCAGAAAACCGCCGCGACACTTATTCTAAATACGACAGGTCAACTCTACCCCAATGACGTTCAACCTCCGATTGTCACTTTTTGGAGCAACGGGAGGAGCCTATTCCTCTGCCTGGTGACCTTGCTGCAGCCGAGAAGCCAGCCAACGAAAAGCTGGTCGCCGCTTGAGTCGAAGCCATCCAGGGCAAAAGTTGAGTTATTCCGGTCCAGGAGGGCTTTCTATCTGGTCTGCGGGCCATCTGTGCTCGCCCAGGCTGTACATGGGGCGGAAATCCCCGGGCCGAGGCCGCCGCCCTCGCCGTATTGCAATAAATCGACGAAGAAGAATTCCTGAATCACGTAAAATTTTAAGGAAAAAACTGGCCCATTGCCTACATTTAATGGCAGAACGGCATTCTTATGTCTCGCACCACGAGGCTGTGGACTGATGCAAGCCCTTGTTTTAGACGATGGTTCCTCGACAGCTCCCTTGGTGACAGCTTTACGCGATGCCGGGGTGCTCGTGACCGCTGCAGGAGGCAAGGCTCTCCGATTCACTCCAGCCCTGAATATTACTGAAGAAGAAATGGACTCCGGCTTAAAGATTGTCGAAGCAGTCCTGGAAAACCAGCCATGAAACACTTTTTGAATCTCTCAGATTTGGGAAAAGAGGGCCTACTCAAAGTTTTGGATGTCGCAGATAACCTTAAGGCAACTCGCGGCACCCCCGAAGCACCACAACCATTGCGTGGTAAACAAATCGCCCTGGTTTTTGAAAAGGCTTCGACTCGTACCCGACTATCCCTGGAAGTCGCCGTCAGCGAATTAGGAGCCCATCCCATTGTGCTGACCTCAACCGGTTCCCAATTGGGTCGCGGTGAGCCCATGAAGGATACGGCGCGTGTCCTTGGGCGCATGGTCCACGGCATTACCTTGCGTACGAGCGATGAGAGTCGCATTAAAACGATGGTGGAATACTCGGGCGTGCCGGTCCTGAATGCGTTGACCGATCAAAGCCACCCGATGCAGCTACTCGCCGATTTGATGACAGTACGTCGTCATTTTGGACAACTTGAAAATCTCAGCTGCGCCTGGATTGGCGATGGTAATAATATGGCATCAAGCTGGATCGAGGCAGCCGGTCTACTTGGATTTCAGCTGCAGCTAGCATGTCCTCAAGGTTACGAACCCGACCCGGTCTTTCTAGACCAAGCCCGGAGTCGAGGCGCAAAAATACTCGTCACAACGAATCCCCAAGAAGCCGTGGCAGGAGCGCACGTCATTTCAACGGACGTATTCGCTAGTATGGGACAGGAAGGCGAAGCCGAGAATCGACTCAAAGACTTTGCCGGCTTCCAACTAAACAGCCAACTCCTCAACCACGCTGACTCCAAGGCGGTTGTTCTTCATTGCCTCCCCGCTCATCGAGGAGAAGAAATTGCCGAGGACGTCTTGGAAGGTCCGCAAAGTCTGGTTTGGGATGAAGCCGAAGCTCGCCTACATACCAGTAAGAGCGTTCTTCTCTGGGTTTTTGATCAATTACCAGACTAACGATTTGAAAGAGTTCCAAGAGCCAAAGGACGTGATGGTCGAAGAGTGTCCTCTCTGCCAAGTCAAAGTCGATCCGAGAAAATCGCCGGTTCTGATGAAAGGTCGGCGCTTTTTCTATTTTTGTTCAACAGCACACCAAGAGCTTTTTTGCCAAGCTCGAACCGATAAAAACACCGTCACCCCCAATCGGCCCAGCAGCACCAGCAGCACCAGCAGCACCAGCAGCACCAGCAGCACCAGCAAGCCCAGCAACCAAGCAGTACCGAGTGCTGACAAGCAAATCAGCGAGCCACCCAGTCGCCCCCCTCAACTCTCCAGTAGACAACCAGGGCTCCGGCTAAGTAGTCGCGCACAAGAAGTCTCTCCTAGCTCCACACCACCCTGCCCTGAAACATTTTCATGGACTGGACTTGAATCCCAACGAGTCCTCACCCTCGGACTCCTCGTAGTCGCCTGGTGGCAACAAGATGATGACTTCTCCTCCCTGCAGTGGTGGGGGCTCAGTTTGAGCCTACTGGCCGTTGAAGCCATCAAATACTGGCAACAGCGTAGAAAGGGCCGCTTTGCCTTGCCAGAAGCCGCCTCTTTCGATGAGGCGCTCAGCCTCTCCCTCTTTCAACAATCCATACAGTGGTATCGTTCTGTCACCCCTCTGTTAGCCCTACTTGTTGGTGCCGCCCATTGGTACGCCACTGATCAGCTCAGCTCCGCCCTACTCTGCGCTGCAGCAGCCCTCAGTGCGACTCCTGCCTCCTCTAGTTTGCGACTAATCGCAAACAGAACCCAAGGGCGACTGCTCGCGCTTCGCGAGCTGGGTTTGCAATGGTCCGCCCGAGGAATCCTCTCGGATGCAGCGAGGGTGAAGCGTGTGGTTCTCAATATGCGTGGAGTTCTGCTTCAAGGAGACCCAGAAGTTGTCAGTATTATCCCCCTGAACTCTCTGAGTGCTGAAGAACTCCTTGCTCTAGCCGTCGGTGCCCAGAACAACATCAATCATCCCTTTGCCAAAGCGGTGTCCCAGGCGGCATTGGATCGCGGTATTACGCCGAAACGCACTCGAGAACATGACTTTCTACCTGGTCGAGGAGTGCGTTGTCTGAGTGAATCCAATCAGTCCTTAGTCGTTGGTAGCCGGGAGCTGCTGCTCGAAGAACGAATCAGCATCGCTCAAGCAGAAGATCTGCTCAGGGAGCTCGAATCCCAGCGGCGAACAACTCTACTTGTCGCAGTACAAGGTAGACTCCAAGGTGTCCTGGCCCTCCATGACGAGCTTCGACCCGATGCACGCGCGGCTCTCTTTGAGCTCAAGCGCGCTGAACTCGAAACGATTGTCTTATCAGGGGACTCCCAACGAACAGCAGAGGCATTGGCTCAGCCCCTGGGAGTGGAAAATATTCGCGGTGAAGTCGATGAAGACGAACGAGGTGTCTTTATCACGAGCCAAAAAGACGACAGCCAACTGACCTGCGTGCTCGGTAATCTTCCTAAAGACCACAAATTACTTCAAGCGGCGGATATTCCCTTTGTACTCGAAGGTCAGCCGAGCGAACTAGGACAACCCTCTCTCTCTCTCTCTTCTCCCAGCCTACTCACCGCTGCACAAGCCCTGCACCAAATCACTGAATTAGCCACCAGCCACAATGCATTACAGCGACGCTTGGGTCTTCTTCAACTGATGCTCTTCGTGCTCGCCGCATTCCAAAGCATACCCCTTGGTCTCATACCGGCCCTAGGGCTTGGGCTCTCCTGGGCACTCCTCTTCCAGGTCAAAGAAGGGCGCGAAAGTGGGTCTATCCAATCTTGAAGGAGCAAATTGACTAAT
>JAKVCH010000449.1 GCA_022447485.1 Polyangiaceae bacterium
TACCCATGGAGGGTGTTCTCCAAGAAACCTTGGAAAGTTTGCTCGAGCAAAAAGTATTAGAAAGAGAAGGTTCCTCCCTGAAACCTGGACCAGGCGACGGCCATTGGAACGGGCATCGCTGGCTTCATGTCTATGCGCAACAGCTGCTGCCATTTTTCGATGCCTATGCTCTGGCCGCGCAAAGTCTCGATCGACTTTTAATTTCTCCTCTCCGCGAGAAAGACTTGATGAAAGAGGCTCTGAACCTAGGGCAAGAGCAGCTCGCCCAAGGAATTCCTATTCGTCGAGAAGCAATCAGCAAACCCCTCCTCTCGAACGCTTATCACGCATTTTCAGAGCTCGGCTACTTAACGACCCGCGCAGGTTCTTTAGAATTACGCGAAGAACACCAAGACAGGGCAAGCCTCGCCGAACTCGTAGCAAAAATATCTGTCCGCCCATGACTTCTTCCCTCCCAGCTCTTTCCGCTCGCAGAAAGCGATTGGTACCGGCTCTACTCGCCTCCGCCATGCTGACATTAGGCTGCGGCGCTTCACCAACGCCCTTGGCACCGAATCAATTCGGAAGCGTTGGCGCCCCACATCATGGGGTGCTCACGCACTCCGCTGAATTACCTGTACGCGGCAAGGGGTTTCGCAGATTCCGCCCTCGCTCACCGGTTTATCATGGCCTTCCACGCCTGGTGAAAGCAGTGGAAGAAGCAGCTGCCGATGTCAAGGAAACATTCCCCCAAAGCTCCCCTTTGGTGATCGGCGACCTCAGCGCAAAAACTGGTGGCAAAATTCCACGCCATAATTCTCATCGCAGTGGACGGGATGTCGACCTGCTTTTCTACGTCACCTCGCCCTCGGGAATTCCTCGCACCAACCCTGGGTTTTACTCTATTCGCGCGGATGGCTTCGTACGCTTTCCCGATAAAAGCTATGGCCTGCTCGATTTGCCAAGAAACTGGCACTTAATTCAAACCCTACTCCAAGACCCCAGCATCGATGTGCAGTTCATGTTCATGAGCCGCAACATCGAAGCTCGCATTATTGAATATGCCCTGGCAAAGGAGGACGACCTCAACTTAATCTGGCGCGCGCAAACGGTTATGTTTCAGCCTGGCGATAGCCTGCCTCATGCGGATCATATTCATCTGCGGATTGCCTGCACTCCGCTTGAGTCTATCCACGGCTGTCTCGGAGGCGGACCTCGTTGGAGCTGGTACCCGCCCCTGCCGCGCCTCGACTTAGATTCGCCTCTGCAGCTTAGCGAATTGATTGGCAGTTCCGACCCCCTCCCTCCTCCGCTAAAACTCGCCAAACAATGAATGAAAAGGCTCCACCAAGCCCTCTGCTACTTCATGGGGATTGCCTACAAACGCTCCCTGTGATTACGGAAAAAGTTGGCCATGCAGAGCTGATTTACGTCGACCCACCATATAACGCGGGCGGAAGCCGAGGAGCACGGCAGGCTCAAGGACCTCGAAGCGAAGGGGAGGTCGCCTATCGCGATGCCTGGGGTGGATTGGGAGGATTTCTGTCCATGATGAAACCTCGCCTTGCCGCCATGCGGGATGCCTTAAGCGCTGAAGGAAGCCTGTGGGTTCACCTTGACCATCGGACAATCCACGACATCAAGGTACTCGCTGATCAGATTTTTGGTCCTGAGTGTTTTCAGGGAGAGGTGATTTGGGTTCCAGGGAATGGCGGTAGAAGACGCAATGGCCCGCCAATGACCCACCAGACTATTTTAATCTTTAGCCGCACCAAAAACTTTATCTACAATAGTAAGGCACCTGAGCTACGCGAGCCCTATGCGGAGACAAGCCGCAAGATGCATTTTTCAAAGGTAGATGAGAACGGACGCCGCTATCGCGAGCGAGTCATCAACGAAAAGGCTTATCGCTACTACGAGGACGAAGGGCGCATGCGAGGTAGTGTGTGGTCAGATATTCCCTCCATGCAAGCAAACACCCCGCTGAGAAAAGAAACAACAGGCTACCCGACCCAAAAGCCCGAGGCGTTGCTCAAACGAATCATTGCAGCGGCTAGCTTACCCAATGGTCTCGTTATCGATCCCATGTGTGGTTCTGGGACGACTCTTGCAGCAGCTCTCAAAAGCGGTCGACGAGCTGCTGGTGGTGATATCTCCCCGATTTCGATTGAGGTTGTCGAGAAGCGATTATCTACAAAGCATTCTTCGACTCCTCAACCCGAGGGATTCTGATTCCCGTTCCGGTCACATGCAACAAACTAAAAAAGAGGCCTACCAGGAGGCCTCTTTTTTAGTTTAGCTGAGAAAAGCGACTCAGGTTGGAGCGCTCTTTACATACCCTTTTCAACATCTGGCCCACGCAGACGCCGGGCGACAGTTGTAATCAACGGGTAATCATTATGATAGTCGTCGAGATCGATTGCCCAAAACATTCCACCACCGAGACCCTTCTCTTCAAGAAAGTCGACTTTCATATTGATCGACCTGATATCATCGTAGGAGAACCAACTCTTCTCGGCTTCGTTGTAGGCATAGGGAGTCGATGAAATTGGGTCCCAATAGGTTTTGTATTTACCGGACTCGATCAATGCCATCGCCTCATAGTAGGCCAAGAACCCATCGGCCCCGGTGCAGCGGCCCTTCACTCCGGCCCCAGTTGCTTTACTGCCGGGAGCTGGGTTCTCTACTCCTTTGAAAGATCGCCCATAGCTTGGCATACCAAGCACAAGCTGGTCTGCGGGGATGCCCATCTCGAGCCATTTATCAACGGCTTTCGCGACATACCAATTGCCTGTCGGATCTCCGGTAAGGGGCGCATTCATTCCCGTAGCCGCTGCCCAACCACCGTAAAAGTCGTAGGTCATCAAGTTGACCCAGTCGAGAATATCCTTGAGCTTATCCAGCTCAAAAGTCTCTGCTTTATGAGCCCCGGTGGCCATCGTCAGCAGCAGAAGCTCCTTCCCCGACTCCTTGGCCTCGACGGCTGCCGCTTCCTTGAACTCCTTACAGAGGGCCGTGAAGTTCTGTTTATCCTCGGGATGTCCGCCTCGTCCCTCATCTGTTGGGTACTCCCAGTCAAGATCCAGGCCGTCAAAGTTAGCAGCACGGAGGTAGCGAATGGCATGGGCAATAAAATGACTTCTGTACTCTTTCGTACTCACCATCTTGGAGAAGACCCAAGCCGTAGAATTTGGGCCAGCGACTTCGACAGGGTCATTGAACGTCCAACCTCCAATGGCCAGCAAAGTTTTTAGATGGGGATACTTCTTCTTCAGATCGTTGACCTGTTGATACTGCCCACCTGGCCCCAGATCATTCGCCTCGAAGGGAGCAATTTCGAACTTCGGGTTTTCACGGTTGCCGAAATCGACCTTACCGAAGCCGTAGATAATGTGGGTGAAAAGATTCGCGTC
>JAKVCH010000045.1 GCA_022447485.1 Polyangiaceae bacterium
CAAGAGGCTCTCTGGCTCCTGAGATGCTTGGCGTACTTCGAGGACGAGTTCATGATTCATTCGGATGGACAGTATTCTTCGATGGTTGGTGGGCCCTCGCTGTGCATCTGGTTCAGTGGCGTCCTGAGGGGTGTGACGGGCCCATCTGCCGGAAGTCTGAGCGGATTCCGAGAGCTGAAGGAGGGACTGCAGGGAGATGTCTGTTTGGCTCGTGAATGTTGTGAGTCTTGTGCCTTGAAGTTTGGTGGAGGCGATGCGCCATACCTTCAGATTTTCGACCGTCGGTTCGCTCTGCCATCCAGCACGAAAGCAGAGATGAAGGGGCGCATTGGGTAGACTGAGGAAGAGTTTTTCTGTCTCGTTGCATTCTGTGTCTAAGAGCTCTTGGACTTTTTCCTTGTGCTCCGCGTAGGTTCTACGGCTCACAGTGAATTTGAGGCGATTGATTTCGAGCAGTTCAAGCTGGGGGTTGTCGATTGGAATGAGTTGCTGGAGTGCCGAATCCCGCGATAGAAGCAGTTGACCTGCCATGATGATCTGAGCAGGGGCCTCCCGGAATTTACTCAAGGCCAGAGCCGGAGAAAGAAGCAAACAGGTCGCGAGAAGAATAGCGAGAAGGAGTGCAAAGCAGGATTGTTTCTTCATGGTGGGGGCTAATTTTGAAAGAATTGGAAAAGGCTTTGAGAACGGTCAATCAGCGTTTTTGGGGTCGGTCCACAGGGGAAGGAGAGACTAAATTGAGGCGTGGTGCCGTGATTCTTTGGAGTCAGATGAATTCGCTCGCCCATCAATTGTTGGCTGGCTTCGACAACAGATTCATTCAGAGGAGCTGGCGCTTGGCCTTCTTGGGTCGCCTTTTCTTCTAATCTTTGGCTGATAGCCATTTCTTCCTCGAGCGGAGCCTCTTCTCTATTCTGAGCGGCCTCCGCCAGACATTCAGGCGCTACCTGACAGCCCTCATTTGCCGCCATGAGAGCGCAGTAGCGCAGTCTTCGGAGAGCCGCTGCCTGTGCTCGGTGGTGGCGCTGCAGGGAGAGCATTCCGGCGAAGAGTATTAGAAGTAGGCTAATGCTCATGAGCGCTTCGATCGATGCGGCACCTCTTGTTTTTGTTTTCTTCAATGCAGCATCCAGTCTTTGAGCTCGGCGATTGAGCTCGAGGAGCAAGGCAGACTCCCATGAAGTTGACAGAGGCTGATTGATGTTTCCTCTTCCTCGCCTCTTTGCTCAGGTAGAAGAAAACGGTCGAGTCGAGCGCGCCAATGCATTTCCCAGAGCCATTCGCTCTCTGGTAATTCGTTGGCGCTTCCGAAAAAGTATTCGCCTTGAGCGAAAGAAACCTGGGGGAGGCTCTTGAGGAGATGCCAGCTGCTCTGGCTTGATCCTGGGACGGCATTGCCTGCATTGAGCTGATTTTCGTGGTTCCAGGTTCCGGCTTTTCTTACCTGCTCGCTCTTCTCCCAGTTGATTCCTCTCTTTCCACTGACTGCCCTCACTTGAAATTCCTCGGCACCAAACTGAAGATCCGCTTGGATTCGGTGAGGACGCCCCGCTTTTTGGCTTTGCTCTGGAATTTCGTCCCCTTCGTCGGCCAAGGAAAATTCGCGTACGTAGGTTTTCGTGCAGCCGAAGAGTCGTGTGACTTGGAAGAAGGTGCGCGTTCTTCGCTCTCCTTCCTGGCCGCTTTGATTGAGGTTCCGGAGAGATGCTCGACTATCGCAGAGGGGAGTGTAGAGAGGATCCGGTGTTTGATGAGTGGTGGGTAAGGTGTTCCAGTCTTTCCCGAAATCGCCTTTCTTTCCACAGGGTGGAGAGCTTGTGCTGTGGAGTGTCGGCTCTAGATAGCGTCGTTCCGTCTCTTGCCAGCGGCCCAAGAGAAATTGCTCTTGCTGTTCCACAGGATGGGTTTGATAGATAAATTGTGAAAGATCTTTCTCCATTGTTGGGTCGCATTCGCTGCGGGCCCTTCGAGCCAGCTCCTCGTAGGGTGATTGGAACGTGCACTGATGGTGAGCCAGACATGCTCCTGAGGCGGAATCGGGACGAGCTAAACGCTGCTCTTCTTGAGCCTGGGCGCAGGCTTGAGCCTTGGGCATTGTTTCGCAACTTTTCAGTCCGAAAGGCTGAGGGCGATGTTCCTCGACAAGCCGACGTGTCGTGGGCGACGCTGAGTGCGAGCCAGCTTTCCCACAAAGAAAACCGCTGAGATCGCGCCCCATATTCTCGGACCCTTGACTGACTTTTTTGAGGATTGCATTCGGCAAGATTGGCGAAAGCGGCGCGAGAGCGAGCCACGTAGCAAGACTCGTGCTCTTGCCGCAGAGCACGGGGAATTCATCTTCCTCAGCGGGAAGAGTGAGAGTACTGGGCAGGGCAGCAGTCCATTCAGAATGAGGATGGTGACGGCTTTCAGCGACCGAAACGGCGATAGCTGCTCCTGGTGCCAGATGAATTACCGCCTGTTCCGCGAGGTTGAGGCCTTCAAGCGCCCGATAGATTTGTGGCCTTGCTTGGCGGTAGGCTGTGCCCATTTGGTGAGCCATTTGAGCACAGACAGAGGCTAAAGGGGCTGTTGCTCCAAAGCTAAACCAGGCTGCTGCGCTCAAAATCACCGTCGCGATGATGAAAAACGTCTGAGCGAGCCGTAGGGCGACTAAAACAGCAAGAACGACCATCATGATTTGGTTCAGCAAAGCCAAAAGGTTCATGGAACGTGCGAGCATTGCAGTCGCGCCAAACGCCGTGGCATCTGCGGCAAACTGGTTAGCCTCCTGTGATCGTATCAATCTCTCGGTCGATAAAATCAGAGAGAGAATGCTCGTAAGGAAGACGAGGCAAAAGACGCCGGAGAGTAAGACCGTTCCTCTTTGCTCTATCATTGGCGCCGATGAGGAGCAGGGCGGCTCTAGCTCCGGAGGAGTCAAGTGGGGTCCCCCAAGTAAGTGGCCCTGTGCAAAGCGATGGGTCCGCCTATTTCAAGGTGTCGGTAATAATTTCTCGAAAAGGAGTTCAGGTAGAGGTGAAAGAACCGGGGAGCAGGATGTCTTTTCTGAAAGTCCTCCTGCTCGAGGTGTTGGCTCAGGGGCCAACAGAGCAGTCGGTTGACCAGAGGGATATGACAGCGTTGTAGGTAGGAAACGACGCCATAGATGGATTTGGCCTGGTCAATTTGAGAGAGAGACGGACCCGTTGCTTGGTGTTGAAGACGTATGGCCATCAAGGCTCCAAAGTGGAGTCTTTCCACCAGCGTGTAATCGTTGAGGGAGCGGCTGCGCCATGCTTTTTCGACGGTGGTTGACGTGAATTGAGCCCTCATGGAAGGCGCGATTGGGAAGAGGGGCAGAAGCGTCGCTCTGCGAAGAGCGATTCGGCGTGGGCTCTGAGCTTCAAAGTTACCGCGCTGGAGCGGCGAGGAGCCGAGAAAGGGATCGTCGGCAATCACGCTAAGCGATCTCCCCATCCGATAGTGAGCGTGCTCGACGAGACGCTCTGCAAACCAAATTTCGAGGAGTTGTAGGCAGCCGAGGAAGACCAAAAGAAATGGCAGAAAGAGGAGCAATCCTTCCAAGGTGATCGCTCCTCCCTCGCCATGATCTTTCAGAGAGGGATTGGGGAAGATGGAATGATTCATGAGCGGAGCAAAAGGAAGATGAAGCCAGAGATGGCGAAATCGACACCCAAGCGCAGCTCCACGTTCTGAAGAGCTCTTCGCCGCCATAGGGCCAGAGTTGTTCCGCGCAAAGCGGCGAGGCAGAGCGAGAAAATCGTGAGAGAAATTCCCGTCAGCGATCCTCCCCAGAGCCCTGTCGTGAGTAAAAGCTTGAGATCTCCCCCGCCGACTGCGCGCCCCTTTGTGTAGAGATAGAGACAGTAGCTAGGTACGCTGAGGAGTGTCCCTGCCAGTAGTGCATCCGCGAAGTCACCATTCCAGCTGACCCAGGTCAAGGCCATGGCCATGAAGGGAAATGTCCACCAATTGTAAATTTTACCTGAGAGCGCATCGAAAAGACCTGCTCCCCAAAGATAAACGCAGAGGCCGAGAAAGCGGCCATTGCTCAGTTCGTTACTCGAATCAAATAGTGAAATCATTAGCGGGTGAGATCTTCACTTTGGGATTCAGCTGCAGCCAATCCAGCTTTGACGTTGTCGCCGAGATTACGCCACACGCCAATCGCACCTACGACTAACATAACGAGTAAAATCACATATTCGACGGTTGAGAGTCCGCGTTCGTCATGAATGAGGCGAGGACGCTTTTCTATCGACGAGAGCGGAGCCTGCCAGTCTTGGATCGGAGTATGTTCAAGCTCAAGCTCGCTCGAGGAATCCTGCAGGTGACGAATATTATCTCGAATGTCTCGATGCTTTTCCGCCAGCTCCGGACGAGTTGGGGCGGAGATGTCTCCAGCGTGTGAGATGAGTGCTTCTTGTTGTGGGTAGGTCATGTTCTCCTTTTTGATCGACGGCTAGTGACGATCTTGTTGACAGCACGCTCGGACCCTCATCGCTCCAGTTGCAAAGAATTAAGGAAAGGGGAGCTCCAGGAGAAATTGAACGAGGCTCCACTTTTTTTGAATTAGAGGCCCTAGGTAAGCTAAGGCGCCACAGAGAGTCAGGGTAAACCCGAGCATGATGGCGAGATATTCAAGAGAAACGGTGCCTTTTTCATTCATAGGAAGACTTCGGTCACTCGGGAGTTCAGTCGCGCCTCATGGGCAGCAAAAATTTCTTATTTAGCCTGGGCAGGATGCAACTGAGCTTTTCTTTCGACCGAGGTTCTCATTATGAGTTCACTCGAAGCGCGAAACGGCTTGCAACTACTTCGCGGCGACCAAGCTCGGCGCTGGTTGGCGTGGCTGAGTTTGATTGCCTTTCTCCTAAGTTGGGGGGCCTTAGAATGGCGCGTAGAGCGCGCGCGCTTGGCAGCGGAGCCGATTCTCTTTTCTTCCTTACGTTTGAGTCATTCAGTTGTCCCAGGAGAGGAATTAAGCCGGGACTCTTTTGAGATTCAGGAATTGCCCATTGCTTGCGCCCAAGACACTGAAATCAAGCCGGAAGACTTAGAAGAGTTCTTGGGAAGCCGGGCGAAGCTCTCGCTCGCTCAGGGGAGGGCCATTTTTCCCTCAGATTGGAGTCGGGAGGGGCAGGCTCCCAGCTTGGCTGAACTAGTGCCGAGGGGCCGGCGAGCCTATATTCTCAAAGCTCCAGCGAATCCCTTTCAGGAGTTGGTCAAAGCCGGCGATTGGGTTGATATTCTCCAGAAGGACTCACGCCAAAGCTCCCTTCTTTTGCAGCGTGTTCGAGTCTTAGCTGTTGGAGGAGCAACTCGTCAGGCGGACCCGTCCTGGTCAACTACGCGGGGCCGGCGAGGTCGCCAAGATGTGGCTTTGGATGTGGATTTAGAACAGTCGCAGGCCCTATTGGCAGCCGAAGGGAGAGGCATGATGCGGATCGTCTTGAGGAATCAGGAAGATCAGGCTCTCGCTGAGCAAAAAAACGAAAAACCTCGGCCCCGGCGAGCGAAGCCCCTACGACGTGAGATTGAACATGTTCGTTAATCATGGAGACAGTCTGCGGCAGTTGCACCAGGTGGGTCGAGTCGTTGCGCTCACTCTCTGCCTTTACTGCGACCTGGCCTTTGCCGATTCTGGACCAGGCTCCTTGAGCCAAAGAATTGATTCTGGACTGAGGGTGGTCAGTGAGCAGCGCCCTGCCTCCTCTGATTCGTCTTCCAGAGAAATTGAATTAACCCTTCAAGTTGGCGAGCAGAGAGTTTTATCTGCTCACCAGGTGAAGAGCTATTCAGAAGGTTTACGAGGGATTGTCGATATTCGTCTGACGAAATCCCGCGAGCAATTTGTGCTTGTTGGATTGACGCCCGGGGAGACAACGCTCCTCTTCATTTTGGTCGACGGTCAAGAGCGTCGTTTTAAGATTCACATCGAGGGCGAAAATAAAAGTAGATTGCTTCCCCATCGTGTCCTCAAAGAGAAGAATATTCGCCTCGACTTTTACTTCGTACAGTTGGAGCGAGCCGGTTCGCTGCAAGCGGGTGTCGGGTACCCGACATCGGTGAGCGCCGGTTCTTTCGGCGCCCAATTCGATTTCATGACCCAAAGCTTTCAATCGGCTACAGCCGTTGTCGAGGATCAAGCCTTATTGCGTTTGGATATGGCGGCGAGTAACGGCTGGGCCAAGTTAATGCGACGGGCGGCTGTGATTGCGGAGAATGGCCGTCGTGCGAGCTTTAGCGGCGGTGGGGAAGTAAATATTCCGGTACAAGGATCTCTCACGACTGGGATTCATCGTATTGCTTTCGGTAGCACGATTGAAGTCTTACCCACCTATGATAGCGAAACAGGTCGTTTGAAGGTGGAGTTGGTGGCTGAAGTCAGCGACCTCACAGACGATCAAGGCTCAGGTGCCCCAGGGCGAGTCAATTCGACCTTGGAAACCACTGTGAATCTCGAAAGCGGTCAAGCGATTGTTTTAGGTGGGTTGAGCGCTGAAAATAGGATTCGGAACAAAACGGGTTTACCTTTTCTGAGTGAGATCCCTGTGATTGGCTTTCTCTTCGGCACCACAAGGCGTCGTTCCCATGACTCAGAAATTGTTGTCTTCATCGTTCCCACGGTGATTGAGTCGGCGACCTGGGAACAAAAGAAAAAGCTGGAAGCCGCGTTAGAGCAATATGTGGGCTACAGCGGCAGAAAGTCCGAGTCGAATGCCCTCCGCAAGCAATGGAGCGGTCGCTCCGAAAGGGATTGGCGGCATGATGCAGAAGACTCGACTCAAGCGGAGGGGACTTCAGCTCAATGAGCTTTTTGAGCGACCCTGCAGGGGAGAGCCTGGAGAAAGCAGCACATCGACCCAGTCCTTTCCGTCTGAGTTTGTCGCTGGAAGGGTCTGATCGGAATTCGAGCAAGCGATCCTTTCCGTCTGATTACGAAGTCAGAGTAGGGAGGGGGCGGCAATGTCAGCTCAGGATTGCGTCGGCCCAAATATCTCGAGAGCACTTGCGAATTCGGGTGCAAAATGGGGTGCTTTTCATCAGAGACCTTTCCAGCCAAGGCACGGAAATATTGAGTTCAGACGTGGCTGATGGGCACACCGCACCTCAGCCTGTCTGGCTACGGAACGAGACTTGGTCCCATCGGGCCACAGGCTTGAAGTCACTCAAGCTACGCCTCGCTCAGCAGGAGCTCAGTTTGAGTATTTTGACCTTGGAGTCACTACCCGTGGTGGAGAAGTCGCGGATGATGGTGGAGCTTGTCGAAGAGTTGGAGCGTTCGGAATCGAATATTGAAGAGATGCGCAATGACCCCTCGCAAGGGAGTCTATTGAGAGTAAGAGTGGAGGAAGCCTTCCAACGACTCATCGGGCGTCAGGGAAAAGAATTAGGCCCTTTAGCTCATGATGTTCTTTTACGAGAACTACGGGATCAAGTGCTGGGTTTAGGGCCTTTAGAGGACCTTTTACGGGATAAGAGCATTAGTGAAATTCTCGTGCTTGATCACCAGACAATTTACGTTGAAAGACGGGGCTGCTTAGAAGAGTGTTCAAGGGAGTTTTTCAGTGAGCAGAGCTTGCGAGCAACGATAGAACGAATGATTAGCCCCCTGGGTCGTCGTATTGACGAGTCGTCGCCAATGGTCGATGGGCGTCTCCCTGACGGCAGCAGAGTGAACGCGGTGATTCCGCCTCTAGCATTACGGGGACCTTGTCTTACAATTCGTAAGTTCTTGTCGGAGCGGTTATCTTTAAAAGAGCTCGCTGCCGCCGGGGCTCTCTCCCCTTCGATGCTTCATTTATTAAGTGTCGCGGTGAGAGAGCGAAAAAATATCGTGATTAGTGGAGGGACAGGCAGCGGTAAGACGACCCTGTTGAATGCTCTCTCTGGTATAATTCGTGAAAGTGAGCGTATTGTTACAATTGAAGACGCAGCGGAGCTACAATTGCAGCAAAAGCATGTTGTCGGACTTGAAGCTAAAGTTGCCAACCTAGAGGGGAAAGGCGCAATCGGTATTCGGGAACTTTTAAGAAATGCTCTCCGAATGCGGCCCGATCGAGTGATTGTGGGTGAGTGTCGAGGCGGCGAAGCCTTGGACATGCTGCAGGCGATGAATACTGGTCATGACGGCTCAATGACCACGACGCACGCGAATTCACCGTGGGAAGCATTAACTCGTCTGGAGACTCTTTGTTTGATGGCAGGAATAGATTTACCATTGCAGGCCCTGCGCACTCAAATAGGGAGTGCCGTGGATATGATCGTGCAGCAGTCAAGGCTTGCCGATGGGCGCCGCTTGATCTCGTCGATCGCCGAGCTGGTGGGTCTCGATGAGCAGGGGCATTATGTTGTGCGGGAGCTCTATCGTTTTGAGCCCGGCGCTCAGGGCGCTGAGTTTCGTGCCACCGGCTATCTGCCGAGTTTTGAGCTAGAAGCAATGAGTCAAACAGGCGAAAATCAAGCTCCTGGTGAAGAAGTGGAAGGCAGTTCTTGATGGGCTTCACTGTGTTGCTCGTGGCCTTTCTCAGTGCGGTAACCATGGCTTTCTGGCTGCGCCTGCCCCAGGGAAATTGGACCCGGCTTCGACAGCTCTGCGCGGAGCTATCTGAACAAGGTGTGGAAGTTTCTTTGCAGACTCTTGAGACACTGAGCGTATTTGCTGCCTTGGTATTTTGTTGGCTCGCGTGGCTAGGGGGGCTCGTCGCGGTTGGGTGCGGCACTCTTATCTCTTTGCTTTGTTGGGGCGCGCTACGGCGTTTGCAGTGGCAGCGGGACGAGCGCCTCGAGCAACAAGTTGGACCGTGGCTCGATCAACTCGCTCGTAGTCTTCAGGCGGCCCCGGCGATTGCGGATGCTATCGAGGCAACCGTCCCTGCGACGCCTCGACCGTTATCGAAAGAGTTGGAAATCTGTTTAGAGCAGCTTCAGCTTGGTCAAAGTCTTGATCAAGCATTGGAGCGTGCGTCGGGTCGAGTGCGATCGCGGCGCTTTCAACAGGCCATCTTTTTTATTCGCGTCGCGAGGAAGACAGGCGGACACGTTCCCTCGATTCTTAGTGGCGCAGCAGAGAGCTTTCGGGAACTGGACCGTCTGGATGGTGTTTTAAGAGCAAAAACTGCCGAGGGAAAGATGCAGGCGTGGGTGATTGCCTTTGTTCCGGTTCCTCTTTACGTGGGGGTCACTTGGAGTGACCCCCACTATTTTGATGCCTTATTTCGCTCCTCGGCAGGAGAGCTGGCGTTACTGCTGGCGGTTCTTTGTTGGTTGGGTGCGGTGCTTCTTGCTCATCGCATTCTTGCGATTGAATTTTAGAAGAGGTCGAGATGCTATTTCCTTTCTCTGGGTTCCTACCTTCCTTATTTCTCGGTTTGTTCGTTTTTTTCTTGGGTACACTTTCGACTTATCCTTTGAGTGGAAGAGAAAAGGCTCTGCGGCGCCGCCGGTTTGGCGCGGGCGCGTTTGCACGACGATGGGAGGCTTTTTTCTTCCAACTGGGTTCCTTCTTCGGGCAGGAGCGAAGGCAGGAAGTTGTCCAAACGACCGCCTTAGCCAGCGATTCTGAACTTTGGGCGGGGCGGGGGAGCTCTTCCTTCTCGGGGCTACGGGGTGGGAGCGTTTGGCGCGGATGTGAATGGTTGGGGTTCGTTCTGGTCGTGACGGTGCTCCAAGTGTTTGTGCTTCGAATATTCGAGGTTGCCCAGAATGCCTACTGGAGCCTTTTCCTGCCCGGCGTCCTTGTCGCGGTCTATCTCAGATCTGAAGCTCAGAGTCGGCTGCGCTCGATTCGCAGAGAATTACCTCGCTATTTAGAGGTGATTGCGATGGCCATGAGCGCCGGCTTAGACTTCATTGGCGCGTTGCGTCTTTGTCAGTCGCCTGCAGATGCCCAGCAAGCCCAGCCGATTGACAATGAGATAAGCGAACTCCTCCTGGCGTTGCAAACGGGGATGAGTCGAGCAGAGGCTTTGAAACGTTTCGCCGATCGTTGTCCTGCCGAGGAAATTCATGAGCTCGTGAGGGCTGTGATTTTATCTGAGAAGAAGGGCGTGAGTTTAGAGCGAACTTTAAGGGATCAGGCCTTGACTGCCCATACACGTCGTAGCGCGCGTGGAGAAGAAATGGTGGCACGAGCGTCTGTTCTAATGATTGCCCCCCTGATGCTGCTGATGATGACAATTCTAATTCTACTAATTGCACCGATGGTTGTCTCCGGGCGTTTGTTTCATTAGCGAGTTGATTCTTCGCAACCTGCTCGGCAAGGGACCGAACTAGTGACATGGGGATTCGAAGCAGTTTGAGCTGTGGATGGGGCTTGATGTTGTTGGTTGCTTGTTCTGAATTGCGGACGCCGAGTGTTGCTCCTTCGGAGAGTGTCGCTCTTTCGGAGCGTGATGGCCGCGCCTCGCTTAGCCGGAAGTCTTCACTGGTGGGAAAAAAGGAAAAAGCGCTTCTTTGGGGGCAAGATGATGCATCCCTCTGGTATGAGCGGGCCGAAAACTTATTGCGCTTGGGACAGAATCGTCGTGCGGAGGAATATTTTTTAAAGGCAGAGCAGTTGGGGGCGCCGCCTGAGCTTGTGTTGGCCTCATTGATTGAGTCCTGTACGCGGGCTGGTAGGTATTCTCGAGCGTTGATGCATATCCGTCGCCATGTGCATCAACGACCAGAAGATCACGCTCTCCAGCAGCTCGCCGGTGTTTACTTTTCTGTGTTGAATGCGGAGGCGCAATAATGGCTTCCTGTGAGCAAGAAAGAAGGCTTTCGATTGTTCTTAGTGAGCACCTCGCTCCAATTCGCAACTATCTGAGTGATGGCTCCATTTCAGAAGTATTGATCAATGGCCCCAGTGATATTTGGGTAGAACGGGGCGGAAAGCTCTCGAGAACAAAAGCGAGTTTTGCATCGGCGGGCTCGTTGACGGCGGCGCTTCGAGCTATTGCTCAGCTTCTTGGGCGAGACTTTGATGATGGTCGCGCTGTTTTTGAGGGTCGTTTACCAAATGGCGCCAGGGTTCAAGCTATTGCGGGCAGTATTTGCGGAGGCGCGCCCTGCGCGTCCATTCGCCTTCACCGGAAAAGCGCTTGGACTTTGGAAGCGTGGGCTGGGATGGCGCACTTGGAGCCCGCGGATCTTGATCTATTGCGCCAGGCGATTCAAAATCGCAAGAATCTAATCATTAGCGGCGGGACGGGGACAGGAAAAACGAGTGCTCTTGGCGCTCTGGCCAGTGCAATCGATGAAGCGAGCCGCATTATTTGCATAGAAGACGTCCGCGAAATTGAGTTTGGGCATCCTCACGTGATTTCTCTAGAAGCCTCGGCTCGCGGCTCGTCCCTAGGAAGGGGTCAAGTCATTACTGCGCCGCGGGTCTTGACGATTGCGGAACTCTTCCGAGCGTCTCTACGTATGCGGCCGGATCGGATCATTGTCGGCGAGCTCCGAGGGCCGGAGGCGCAGCCTCTTCTTCATGCGATGGCGTCGGGACATGATGGTTGTCTGTCAACGATTCATGCCTCGTCGCCCTTGGAGGCCTTGCAACGCCTGGAAACGTTTATCATCCAAGCGCAACCGGATATTCCCTTGGGGGCTTTGCGGGAGCAGATCTGCTCCTCCCTTGATCTGGTGATTCATTTGGAGCGCTCAGCGGATGGTCAGCGCCGGGTAGATTGCATCGCTCAGCTGGGGCCTGAACTCGTCGGAGGTCACTATGAGCTCTCTTAAATCAGAGAGCGCATTCTCCAATCAATCGAGCCTGACTGGAGCGAGTTCAGAAGAAGAGACGGAGTGTCTTCCCAGCAAAGGTAGTGGCCATCCGAGCGCTCCAATGTCTGCGTTGTGGTCCGAGACGGAAGCCGTGGGTGTGCCTTCGTCAGAGGTGAGCGAAAGCATTCACTTCATTGCTTTAGGACCGCTCGAGCAGCGCGCTATTGAAATAAAAGCCGCGCCGAATTCCCCGAGAGAAAAATCACCCTCAGGCTTAGAATTAGGCGAAGAAAAGAGGCAGAAATTTCGACTCCTGTTGCGAGATTCAAAGGTGCGCCAAGTTCTTATCTTTCTCATCGCAATTGTTTTGGGCATGAGCCTCGCTCTTTGGGATGGTTGAGTGACGGACCGAGCTTTTCCCTCCTGAATCTATTTCTCCGATAGTCCTTTGGGCATCAGCTCTCCCCGGCCTCGGAATGGCGGAATTGGCTCCTAGGAGTTACTCGGTCTTTCTTTTTGTAAATTTCCGCCAGAAATAGCGTCATTTGCTGATCGATCGCCTCTGTTCGAGGCTGCAGAGCATGCTACAAGCGCCCCAGCCATGCTCATTTCCTACCGTTGGTTGACCGAATTATTGCCCCAATTGGGCCATTCTGCCGACGAGGTCGGCAAAGTGCTTTCCGGGGTGGGGCTTGCTGTCGATGGGGGGAGCGATCATGAATCAGCCTTGCGTCCCGTAATCTTGGCGCAGGTCTTAAAAATCGACCCCCATCCCGAGCGGGAGCAATTACAGCTGGTGACTATCCGCACGCGCTCATCGCAGCGAGTCGCTCCCTTAGGAGGCTCCCAGCCGCCGAGTAGCGTTACGGGGAACTATCCTGATG
>JAKVCH010000450.1 GCA_022447485.1 Polyangiaceae bacterium
CCCTTCCTTGTCCACCTGCCATCCTTCATGACTTCTACTCGATTAAACGAAAAATGTGGCGCAGCCTTTCATCAAGAGTTCCGCTTCGCGCATCGAATCAGTCGACACCACCATCAACTTTCATGTCCTATCGGCTCCAACGGCTGACGACAGCTCCAACATAATTCAAAATTGGAGGGATTTTTCTCTCCGCAATGGGGACAGGTCTGTTCCGGCCCATCAGCTCGTTGATCGCCTTCGAATTCTTCAACCCATTGTCGAGCAAGCCGAGCATCAGCTTCGTTGAATACACAGACTTCGGGCGCAAGATTGGCCGGCAGCTCCCCCAAGGCTCCCTGCAAAAATGTATTCCGCAAGGTTACCTTCAAGCCGCGCTCCGCCAAGCGTGCCCGCATTAACTCGGCATCAGTCCAATCCGCAGCTGAATAAACCGGAATCATTTCTAATTATGCGCCCTCTCTGTCTTCTGAAGAGCTTAGTCTGTTCTCTTCTCAGGTGCCAGAAATGTCGTACCTGCAAGCCTTCCTTGTCGTGGAGAGTAACTTGCCTGCTCTCGCGGCGGTAATTCCCCTTCCAATTCGGCAATATTCCTATCACTCGGCCGAGCTGCGCCTAGGGCAAGACCTCCTTCTCGCCAGTCACTCACTGCATAGAACCGACCACCTGCCGCAGCGGCAATGTTGGCGTCTCCCATTTTGGGAGGCATCGCTCCAAAATCTTGACCTAAACGTCGCAACCCGATGCGAATATGGTCTTTCAAGGGATGCTTTTTTTCCTGGGCTATCGAATCAGGTACGAAAGCGTGATGGATACGCGGTGCATTCACCGCATCAAAAAGTGACTTTCCGTCCGTCAGGTGAAGAAAAACCTGAGTCACTGTGCTTGGAATCGTATCTCCGCCGGGAGAGCCCAGCGCCAGCACTTCCTGTTCTGGACCTTCTCCCTTGATAACGACCGTAGGAGCCATCGAACTCACGGTGCGGACTCCAGCCGCCGGAATATTATCGCCCACAGAGCCGAAGCTAGCGACAGAGTTATTCAGAGCGATACCCGTCTTCTTTGTATAACGACGAATTCCGAAACTCCCGGAAAGCGTCACGGTACACGAAACAGCATCCCCGTTTCGATCTATCACGCTAAAATGAGTCGTATGGGGAACTTCTTTAATCGCCTGGTGGAATAGGGGCGTCAGCAAGTAGCTACGTGTTGCTCGCTGAGGCCGAATTGGGAATTTCTTCAACCATGTCATGGGGTCGAGCCAACGCTGCCGAGCTAAAGCTTGAGCCTCTGGGTCGAGACGCCCAGGAGCTGTGACAAAGAATCGTCTTTCGGCTTGGGCCCGACGACTCGCCTCTGCGAAATAGTGATAGCGTTCGATAGAAAGAGGGGGAGTGGCATACCCTCCTGAGCTCTCCATCATTTTTAAGATTTGAGTAACCGCTACTCCGCCAGCTGAGGGCGAAGGCATGGTGATCACCCGCGTACCTCGATAGTCGAAGTGAAGTGGATCTCTGAACTCGGCGCGGTAGTTCTTAAGATCATCCAGAGTGAGCACGCCCCACTTCCCAAGAGAATCAACAATATCCTCTGCGGTTGGTCCTTCGTAAAAGCCAGCTGGCCCCTCGTTCGCAATACGTCGCAGGGCTAAACCGAGTCGTGGATTTTTGATTGTATAACCACGTCGAGCCGGCCAGCCACGCGCCCAATAGATCGAGCGGGCTGTCTCATCATTCCACAGCTCTTCCTTCACCCAATCGAGGGTCTTCTCTTGTCGCGCGCCAAAAATATGTCCCTCTTCGGCTAGTCGGATCGCCGGAGCGACCAGCTCGGCCCAAGGCAACGAACCGTGGCGCGCATGAGCTAAATGGAGTCCAGCGACCGTACCTGGAACTCCGACCGCAGCATGAGGAGGTCGCCGGCCTTGGATGGTGTCCCAAAATACCTTCTGAGTTAATCCTGCTGGAGAATTTTCTCGAAAGTCGACAGCAAGAGCATCGCCCTTTATCTTCGCGACGAGAAACCCACCTCCACCAATATTGCCGGCACTTGGATGGGTTACAGCGAGAGCAAATGCCGTGGCTACCGCCGCATCGATCGCGTTGCCGCCCGCTTCGAGAATTTCAATCCCCGCTCGGGTCGCAGCCTCTTCCACCGAAGTCACGACGCCGCCTTCTCCTCGAATCACATGAGGGCCATCGAAGTGAAAGACAATGGGTGAGTCTTTGATGTCACGTAAAGCAGGATGATGGGGATTGCTTTCCGTCTTTCCGGAAGGGGCAGGAGCAGCAGCAGCCGGTCGCTGCTCAAGACTGGCTGGTTGGACGCTGTAGGCGATCTCTGCGCTCGCCGGACGGGTCACGCTGACCTCGCCTCTCTCGTCGACGGCGGAATGCTGAGTGACCGATGGCCGACATGCAATAGCCGTCAGGGCCCAGCCCAAGTAGAGAAGGGAAAGGTGGTGTGCGCGCATAGAGCTCCTGTGTAGACTACCTCGCTCCAACAGCCGGACCAAATTCTTGGTCTTTTTTACCATAGGGCAGAGACAGTCCGCGCGAGACTGAACGGTCAGAATAACGAAAAGTTAAGAGATCGTACCCTTGCTCAAGGAATAAATATCATGGAGAAAGTAGACCCAGGCTATCAATCGTTCTCTTCGACTGTTTAAAGTGCTCACCACACCCTCCCGATACCTGCTCGAAACAGCCCCGTCGCTTCAACCGCGTGAATGCCAGCATGAAAAATCGACTCTCCCAGTACTACCGAAGCCAATTTGAACCCAGACTCTTTCTGGGCATGGCTTCACTAGGAGCGCTGAGCGCCCTTTTCCTCGCTCCGTCGAGTTGGTCACCGCAACTGCGCGCCTGGGCCTGGGGTACGGGCGCGTTGAGCGGTTTCATTTTGGCCCTGGTCGCCCAAATCATCGCCACATGCCTGTATTCACTAAAATTTTGGCAGCAAGCCCTCGCCTGGCTTGCCCTAGGCCTTGGCTACGGAACAAGAGTTGCTTTGGACTTAGAGGCTTTCGCTAAGCTGATGGGCAAGCACGCGACTCTCGCGCTCTTCGCCCTCGGCGCCTCCTATGCACTCGGTTTAACAGCGGCTGTCGGTGGACTTTTGGTACAGCCCCAGGCCGACGGTCGCCTCCAGCTCCAGCGGCTTAGAACGCGCTACCGCTGGCTACTTCGCCTGGGCCTGACTCTCCTGCTTCCCGCGCTCATCTGGCTCGATGAAAATGCCTTTCCCCTGACGTACCCCAGTGCCCATTCTGCCATCCGCTGGTTGGTCATCTGGCTCGTTTATTGTCTCGCAAGTAGCTTTGATACTCCAGCTCTTGCTTCAAAGCCTGAGCAACGGCCGCTGCTTCGCTGGGGTCTCCGGCTCT
>JAKVCH010000451.1 GCA_022447485.1 Polyangiaceae bacterium
TCAGCGTCTCTCACACAACGCGCCGACCTCGAAACGGAGAGGTAAACGGTCGGGAGTACCACTTTGTATCGCGGAGTGACTTTCTCGCTCTTGTCGCCGCCGGAGAGTTTTTAGAGTGGGCGGAAGTGCATGGCAATCTCTACGGCACTAGTCGGAATGAGATACATGCCGCACAAAAGATGCGTGGAATCATCTTTGACATCGACCATCAGGGTGCCCGGCAAATCAAATCAGCAGAGCCCGACGTGGTCTCTGTCTTTATCTTGCCGCCCTCGATGAAGGTGCTGCTCGCTCGGTTAAGGGGTCGTGCGTCGGAAGACGAGGAAACCGTCAGACGGCGTTATGCGGTCGCTGAAGAAGAGATCGCTCACTATGGCCTCTTTGATTATGTTCTTGTGAACGACGATCTCGATGAAGCGACACGGCAGTTGATTGCTATATTTCGAGCAGAGGAATGCCGGCGCAGCCGAAACTCTCGTGCAGCCGAAGCTCTACTCCACGAGAGTCGCGATAAGTTAATTGTCTCCTAAGCCTGATGCGGACCGTGGTCTAACTCTCCCCATCAAAGGAAACTCTGTTTAACTGGCTAGTTTCTCAAGTATTCTTGCGGAGCTGCCCAAATCGCTTTCGAAACGCTGAGCGCGAGTGGTGGCTGGGCCGTGGGTTCCTCGCCGAGCTCCCTGGACGATGCTGATCAGTTCCTGATCGGTAAAAAGTCCAGTTACTGTCAATGCCTGCATAAAGCCATCGACATAGCCTTGGGCTTCCGTCTGGCGAGCGTGAGCTACCCCTGCACTTCGTAGCTCAAAAGACTTCTGCAGCAGACCTTCCAGCTGAGCAATCAATACCTCTTTGGTCGTTGGGGTGGCTGGAAGTTCGCTGGTGCTTACTGGTTCTAAACGGGCATTCATAACGTGGTCTCCTTGCCGTTTCTGCTTGCAACAAAAACTGGCTTGATGGAAAACTCTTAAGTCGGGTGCACCGAATGGGCCAAGAAATTAGCTGTACAGTAGTTTTTCTAGCCAAAAAGAAGGGTAATTGTGTTGTTTTGGTGCAGTTTTTGCTGAGGCTTGCAACATGATGAGAGATCCCTATCTTTCAGCGTCTCATTGATTGTCCAGAGGGATCGAGCAAATGCTGCTCGACTGTCATGGACTGAAAGAGGAATCTAGTGAATTTAAAAGTGTTTAAGTCGAAAATTCATCGAGCGGTCGTCACCCATGCTGACCTTGATTATGAGGGTAGTGTGACCATCGACGAAGATCTGATGGAAAAAGCGAATATTCTGCCCCACGAAGAGGTCCATATTTGGAATATCACCTCTGGGACGAGGATGAGCACCTATGCTCTCGTCGGCCCTCGCGGGAGTGGCGCCATCTGCATTAACGGTGCGGCGGCGCATTTGAATCGACCGGGTGAGCTGGTGATATTGGCGACGTTTGCTCAAATGTCTCCCGACGAAGCAAGGGACTACCAGCCGGTCGTTGTTCGAGTTGATGCACGTAATCGTATTGTCGATGCAGAAAGTCCAGAAGAGCCGGGCGATGTACTGAATTCGATTGATCCGACATCCTTTGGCCCGAACCCGGCTCCGTTGCATGATTTAGGCGCTCGTGCGGGAGCACCAGCATCTCTGAGTTCCGCTCGCTCCGCGATAGAATAGTCTTCTTTTGGAACCGTTCGAGGAGAAGGTTGATCCCCTGGTGGACTTAACTGCCTCAGGCTTGGTGCGGATACGTAGAGCCGGTGGTGGTTTCTGGCGAAGTTTTTTCGCGCTGAGCGGTGCGCCTGTGTTACGCGGCTGGCATGGCTTAGCCCGCCTCTATCTTCTGCATCGGAAGCATTCCTGTACCGTCAAAGCGAATCAGAGTGGGGTTTTCCTTAAATTTGGTCTTAAGGGTTTGGGTGCGGGGAACCTTCAAGAAGAGACTTATCTTCCCTACGGAGGAATTCAGAGGATCAGCCTTTGTTATGGTTTAGGGGGAGTCGCCTCTAAGCTAGGGGTTGCAGCTTTTTTTCTAGGGACGACCATTGGTGTGCTTCTCTTTGCTGCGTCTTATCTTGCTGCTGGATTGAGTTGGTTTTTAGCGTCAGTTGGGTTTCTTTTTATCCTAGTCGGACTCGTCTGCGACATCATGATGGAGTGTAAAGGTCAACTCTTCGGTGGAGAGCGAGTTCGATTAGTGATCGAAGATAGCCATCGCTTAGAATACGTTCTCTATCTACATTCTGCGCCCAGTGCTCAAGCAATCTTTCAGCGAGCAGTGAAGCCCGAAGAAGCGGTGAGGTAGCAAATGGTTAGCGCGAAGCTGCTCCAGAGGTTTCCTTGCTAGCGCGCTTGGCTTTTTCCGAAGTCACGTCCTTCTGGGTGTTCTTCTGAGGGACGGACTGGGCAGTCTTTGGAGCGACAGCTGGGGGTAAAAGTAAGTCGAGGATTTGAAGGACCTTCAGCAATGACTGTTTTTCGACCTCCACCTCGCCCAAGATCATGGTATCTTTGCTGCGCATTGTTATTTTATTTAAAAGTCGATGCTCCATACCGCCAAGAGCAAAACCCAACATCGTTCCAGCGGCACCAAAGCGCTTGAGTTCGAGCACTGCGCCCTTCTGAAGTAGTTTCTCGAGCAGAATAGCGTGGGCCGCTGCGTTTGAGCTACTGCTGTCTTCGCCAGCGAGGTGAATCACCGCCCCACCCGACTTCTCACGAACTGAGAGCGAAACCCAGCGTATTGATTCCGGAAAGGGGACTTTGCTTCCGCGGAACGCACGATAAGGAGTGGTCACCCTCGCTTGGAGGATCTCTCGGGCCGCGGGGGTCGGAAAGCGCTCCTTGCCCGTCATCTTGAGAGCTGACTTCTGAGCGGAGGGGGGCACTACAACGACCAGTTGGTCGCTGGGAGCGCGGAATATACGCTGTGCACGATCGGCACGGGCCTCTACCATTCTTTTCTTCCGGTCGAGCCACTTCCCACCCCTTGCCACGAGTGCATTCATCGCAGCATCGATCTTGGACCGCGGGAGATGATGTTGAACAACAGCGACCACATTGCTTGAGTTTCTTAGCTGAGGCCCAGCAATCAGAACCTCATCGATGTCTTGTACTGGGTCGATCTCGGTGGGACCGAAGAAGTTGCTCCACTGCGGCGTTCTTTTCAGGAGTCCACCGATCTTTTCACCGACAGGACTTCGTCGGATGTTCTGGGTGTGCAAAAGAAGTCGGATATTGGCGTTAGAATTCGCAATGGAACCCGCACTGCCGGCGAGCTTAACAGGATTCGAGCTGCCACTTCTTTCTTCCGCCTTCTTCTCGGCGGCCTTCTTCTCGGCGGCCTTCTTCTCGGCGGCCTTCTTCTCGGCGGCCTTCTTCTCGGCGGCCTTCTT
>JAKVCH010000452.1 GCA_022447485.1 Polyangiaceae bacterium
GCCTCTCAACTTCCACCAGGAAGTGGAGCGGCTTTTCCGCAGTTGGCTCGGGGGGCAAAAGACTCTTCCTGCATTTTCGTATCACCTTTCCCATCGAGAATTGGGAGCTGTGGTGGGAATGTGGCGGAGGCGGCTCCAGGGCGTTCAGGTGGAGGTCGTCGCTTGGAAAGGGGCAAGAGAAGTTCAAGAGATTTTCCAGGGTAAACTCGATGAATTATTCCTTGAACTCGAAATTCTCGAGGCGAGAGGTAGCGCATTGGTTCTTGCTCTGTCTCAGAGTCGGTTTCCTATTGAAGAAGCTCTATTGAACCGCGCTATGGCTTTGGCGGAGTCTTGGTGCACTGCCGGAGTCGGCTCGGAAGAGAGTGAGGACCGAGGAGTCTCGCTAGGCTTGGAAGAGTTCTTCCGTCGCAAGCTGCACGAGGAAGGTATCGAGATCGATGTACGTGCCTCGGCTATATCGTCGCGAGCTGCAGTGACGAATCACTGTCTGCTTGTGCAAAAAAACGTGGTCGTTTCGCCGACCGAGGCGGAGCGCCTCTTCCACCATGAAGTGAAGGCTCACTTATTGCCGCGTTTGAATGCGAAAGGTGAGCGGGCGCCCGCGGCGATTGGTTCTCGAGAGAGTGACTTTGCCGAAGAAGGCCGGGCGATTCTCTGCGAAGAGCGAGCCAATCTTTTGGGTCTGGAACGTCGTCAAGAACTTGCGTGGCGGACAATGGTCACCCACGAGCTCTTAGGAGGCGAAAGGCCTCATCAGATCTTCGCAAAATTAAGACAAGACAGTGACTCAGAGGTTGCACAAAAACGATTAGTCGCGACGATAGTTCGTGCTTTACGGGGCGGAGGCCTTTGCCGGGAACGCATCTATTTACCTGCTTTTTTGGCTGTAAAAGATCTGTTTCAGGAAACCCCCGGGGCGGAAGCCTGGCTCAAGCGAGGGCGCTGGAGTCTGTTTTGGGCCAAAGCCTTTGCAAAATCTGGTGTCCAATTCTCCTAAGAATGGCCTCAGCCTTCACTCCGTCCTTGTCCGTAGCGCGTGGAGGCGCTAGTCACATCCCCTGTGAGACTCAAGACGAGAAGAGCACGCGCCCGCCGTCTAGGCTGGCTTGGTCTGGCGCTTTCACTCTCCTTCGCGGGCGCCTCTTTGGCGCAAGAAGAACCATCGCCGGCTGTGGCCCAAGAGGCTGTCCAGCCCAGAGTCGTTCCCCCGAAACTGCTCAAGTACAATCCGCCAATCTATCCTGACTCGGCATTTTCTGCGGGCGTTGAAGCGAAGGTGCGCTTGTCTTTGACCGTCACGGTCGAAGGCACCGTTGAGACGCCAGAAGTCACCCAATCGGCCGGAGATGCTTTTGATCAAGCGGCGCTGGATGCCGCGCTCGGGCTACGTTTTTCTCCGGCCATGGTCGATGGAGAAGCAAGAGCAGTTCGTATCGGCTTTGAATATGACTTTTCGATTGCAGAAGTCGAAAAGCCCGAACCCTTGGAGAGCCTACCCCCTCTGGGTAATCTCAGTGGTCAGCTAATGCTTTCCGGTTCAGAGGTGCCTCTGCCCGGTGTCGAAGTTATTTTACGGGCAGCAGGTAAGGAGGTTTTACGGGCTCGCACGGACCCAGAGGGGCGCTTCTCCTTCCCCGACTTAGAGCCGGGAAAGTATACGATCAGCGCCGAAGCCGACGGTTTCATCCCTCTTTCTTCGGCAGAGACAGTCGAAGCGCGTACTGACATTTCCGTCTTGTACCGTGTGGTGCCTGTGAGCGATGAACTAGAAGTTCTGGTGGAGGGCGAAAGGCCACCAAGGGAGGTGACGAAGCGAACGATTGAGCGGCGAGAGATTAGTCGTATTCCGGGTACAAGTGGTGACGCTCTCCGCTCGATACAAAGCCTACCAGGCGTGGCGAGGCCTCCGGGCTTGGCTGGATTATTGATCGTACGTGGCTCGTCTCCTCAGGATACGCGTACTTTCATCGACTTAGCGGAAGTACCTTTAATCTACCACTTTGGCGGTCTGTCCAGTGTTGTACCGACCGAAATGTTAGATCGCATTGATTTTTACCCTGGCAATTTTTCCGTACGCTACGGTCGAGCTCAAGGCGGTATCGTTGATGTTGGTTTGCGCTCTCCTAACACGAAGTGTTTTGGCCCTTACGGGACACCAACAGATGAAGAGGGCTGCTACCATGGGATGGCCCAAGTCGATTTAATCGATGCACGGCTCATGGCATCGGGGCCGGTTCCCGGAACCGAGGAATGGAGCTGGGCTGCAGCGGGACGACGCTCTTGGCTCGATAGCTGGTTGGGGCCCGTCCTGGAGCAAGCAGGGCAATCGGTGACCAACGCGCCTGTTTATTACGATTATCAATTTATTGTTGAGCGTAACTTGAGTCAGGATGACCGCCTATCGTTTCGCTTCATTGGCTCAGATGACCGCTTCAAGACCTTGATTACATCGCCTGCGGCAACAGACCCAGGAGTGGGGGGTAACTTGCAGCTGGGCACCGCCTTTTATCGAGGGCAAGTCTATTACCGGAAGGCATTAACCGAGCGAGCCACGGTGGAGGCCATGGTGTCCGCAGGAAAGGATGTCATCGATTTCCAATTGGGCGGCAATCTGAACTTTCAAATTAATTCCTACCCGGTCACTGTTCGAAGCGAATTGGGCTACCAGATTTTTGAAGGCGGAACCCTCAATACCGGCTTTGACTTCGAGGTGAGCCCCTTTGACGTCTTTGTGCGGGCTCCGCCTCCCCAGCGAGCAGGGCAACCGGCATCCGGACCTCTAGCGACCCAGATCCCGATTGAGCAATCGGCGTCGGGCGTGTCGTTTCGTCCTTCCTGGTACGGTGATCTCGAGTGGAATATCACCGACCGGCTGCGCTTCGTTCCCGGTCTGCGTGTGGATTACGCGCGGGATACGGGTCAGACAGATATCAGCCCCCGAGCGAACGTGCGCTATACTCTGGTCACGGCCGATAGTGGTTATTGGTTTGGTCTGCCCCTAGCGACTGTGTTGAAAGCGGGCATTGGCAAATATAGTCAGCCTCCCCAGTTTCAGGAAAGTGATGAGATTTTTGGAACCCCCGACGTTACTTCCAACCAATCCATGCATTACGCCCTCGGCGTCGAACAAGACCTAACCGAAAAGATTAATGTTTCATTAGAAGGTTTTTACAAGGACCTTTATAATTCGGTGACACCCGGAACAGTGGAACAACCTCCTTATACGAATGACGGTTCCGGCTATGTTGTCGGTATGGAGACGTTACTCAAATACAAGCCAGGAGACCGCTTTTTTGGGTGGGTCGCTTATACGCTTTCACGCTCCACACGTAAGACCTGCGCGAGTTGCGACACGACTCTTTTTCAATATGACC
>JAKVCH010000453.1 GCA_022447485.1 Polyangiaceae bacterium
CGACGCAGGATCTCAAGCTACTTCGGAAAAATGCCCCAAAGTCGCATTAATCCTGATGAGGTCGTGGCAATTGGGGCGGCTTTACAGGCTGCTGCACTCGAATCAAAGCAAAGCGATGCCGAGCTACCCAAGCCTCCGATTCCTCGAGCACGCGCGGGAAAAACGACCAGCCAAAAAGGCTCAACGTTATCCGGCACAGGAACAGGCACGACCCGTATGGGTATGAATTTGCCTGAACGCGCGAAGGCTCCCGGCACTTTATCAGGGATGGGGGCTGCAAAGACAGATCAGACCTCACCTTCGCCAACGACACAGATGGGGTTGGGTAAGTCGAATCGGGATAAGAAGGCGGATACCATCTCGGGCGTGGGAGGTACCGCTACAGCGGCACTCGGAAAAACCCTGGCTGGCGTTGGTCGTGAAAAGCTCGCAGCCCAACCAGAGAGTTCACCAAAAACAAAATCAGGCGTGGGAGCCCCTGCCCCCTCACCCACGGCAACGCTCTCGGGCACTGGCGCGACACAGTTCACGCCGCCGAAAAATATCGTTCCGCCTGCCCTGCCGAAAGACAAGACTCTCGCCGGGGTTGGGCAGTTTCAAAAACCCGCCCCCCCCAAGCGGGACAACATCTCGCCGAATGAGGAGAAGCCCTCAGGCTCAACACTCTCAGGTTTGCTCCAAGCACCAGAAGACTCTGTCGTTTCGATCTTGCCCGATGCCGACTTCGACGCCGATGAAATTACCAGCGTTTACCCGCCGGAAGCAATTTCGGCACTGAAAGCCGATTCAAAGCCCCCCCGCGACCAACTCGAAACCCTACCCGGGCCCGCCGCGCCGCCTGCTGAAGATGGTTCGGTGGTCTTCGACTTGGAAAGCTTAGAAGAGGAGGCGGCACTCGAAAATGAAGCGGACGTCAGCGGAGATGAAAACCAGAGCGGAGATGAAAACAAGGAGCCCTTCAAAGCCCCGCCTACGCTCAACACCGAGACGCAAGTCATCGCTACCGCCGAAAAGGTCGATAGCGAATTAGTAGAATTAGATGAGATCACCGACGACGAGGAAGAGGCCCCACCTTCTTCCCTCTCGCTGCAGAAAGCTGCAAGCAGTACGGCGCAGGTCGGAACTCTCCAGGAGGGCAAAGAGAGTGAACTACCCGTTCCCGCTCTGACGGGGCTTCCCATCCCAGCCTCGACCAAAAGCCGCCCTCCTCAAGCCGACGATGAAAAGAAGGATCTCGGTTTCGGTAAGACCTTGACCGGTGGACCAGGCCTGAACTTTGATAGTTTCGAAGACAGCACCCTCGCTCCGATGGATCAGTTTGATCTCTCTGGTGCGAATCTCGACGTCACGAGCGATGAACTCAAGGAGGAACCGGCCGATTCATTGGGAGAAAGTGATTTAAGTGCCCAATTGGGTAATTTTGGGGAAGAGCTGGAAGTAGAACAACAAGGCGCAACAAGTCTCGAAGAAGAGGCAGGAGGTTTACTCAGCGATCAAGCGCCGCCCACAGGTCAGAATCCGTTCACCGCTCCCCACGAAATTAATCCGCCTCTCGCTCCCCAGCGCGGAGCTGAAACCGAGCCCCTGGCGTCCCCCGAAGGGCTCGGCACGTCTCCGAGAGCAGAGCTCAACGCGCCTCTGCTGGTAGATGTGACGCCTCTTTCCCTTGGTATCGAGGTTGTGGGTGGTTACACGGGCCGCCTGATCGAGAAGAATTCTCCGATTCCCTGTGAAAAGACTCGTCTTTTTGCGACCACCCGCGATGGCCAACAATTGGTTTCTGTACGAGTCTGTCAGGGGGAAAGTGATCACTTCGAAGAGAATACATTATTGGGCACTGTCGAACTCACTAACTTAGCCCCTGCGCCCCGCGGCCAGACAACGGTTTCGATCAGTTTTAACCTTGATGAGAGCGGCGTGCTGAATATCCAAGCCCAAGACCCAGGCACAGGTCAGGCTGCTCAGGCTCAATTACGCTTAGTTGGCGCAGCAGCGGCTTCTGAGTAGAAGTCTTTTCCTCTCAACAAAGAAATCAGACAACCTATGTCGCAGTCAAGACGCAGTGAATACCCCCCACCTTCGCGGCGTCCAACTCGCGCACCCGAAAGCAAAGCTGGTCCACCACCTCCGCCCCGACCAAAAGCTCTCGATCCAGTCGTGAAAAGTTGGCTCGATATTATCGACGAGAGTAATTACTACGAACGTCTCGGGATCATAGAAATTGCAGATGCGGGCGCAATTCAAGACGCCTTTCAGCGCTTTTCTTTGGCCTTTCACCCCGACCGACATCGTCATGCCTCGCCCCCGATGCGCGCTGCTGTGACGAAAATCTTCAAGAGAGGCGCCGAAGCTTACGGAGTGCTGAAAGCTGAAGAGAAACGCAACCGCTACGACATCGGTTTGGCTCGCAGTGAACTGCGGCTCGATCAGGCCGGTTCTTGCCCTCCTGAGCAAAGCGGGCGGACAAGTCATGGCGTGCCGGCGGTTCTCCAACTCTGCCATTCGCCAGCAGCAAAACTTCATGCGCGCCAAGCCGAGCGAGCTCTTCAGGAGGGAGATACTTCCTCTGCCACGCAATTGTTGAAAAAAGCTCTACTAGCAGACGGTCAGAACCCCGAGCTAGAACAAGCCATTCTTAGACTCGAAAAGTCGCCTCCACGAGAAAAAGCAAATTGATTTCCACCCGCTCTGGAAAGTCAGCTGATCAATGTTAAAAGAGCAGCGCGAGCAAAACCGGTATTCTGTTTTCATGAAAATATTACAAAATAGAAATTCAAATCCAACTCGCTCGGTTCTACGTCTAATTCAGAAGTATCCCCTTGCACGTCAGAGGTTCGGTCATTTCGAACCCACGGAGAGCACCTCGTGAAGATCTCTTGCCCAACATGTTCAGCTAAGTACTCCCTCGCCGACGAGAAAGTACAAAACCGCCTCGCTAAAATTCGTTGTCGTAAATGCGGCACATCGATAATTATCGACGGAAACGTTGAGCCACCAACAATCACAGCCGGCGAAGCGGAAGCTGCGCCGACGCAACAAACTGAAACCGCTCCCGTCGCGGCGGCAGAAGCAACTGCGGCTTCCGCCACCGTGTACACCGTCGACTTTGGTGAAAGCGATCAACGGCAAATGACTCTGGCCGAAGTTGTCGCTGCCTACAACGACGGCGCCGTTCAGGCGGAGACCTTCTTGTGGGCAGAAGGCTTTGCTGACTGGACAGCCTTGGGCGAGGTCGATGAATTAGTTGCTGCTCTGCACAGAGCAGCCGGAACAGACACGCCCGACGAAACCTCCTCTGCAAGTGCATCAACAGCTCCCCAAGAGACTCCCTGGCAGGCGGAAGCCCCCGGAGCAGGCGAAGACCTGTTCGGT
>JAKVCH010000454.1 GCA_022447485.1 Polyangiaceae bacterium
GGCCGTGGGTTGGTTGCTCAGTCTAGTTCGGCCAGAACAATGCTGTGGATGGGTGGGGCTTCATTGATCTTGGTGTCTGCGCTGGCTGGTGGCATCCTCCTGGCAAAGGGGGCCCGGGGGCCACAAGGTACTGGACAGGTGATTGTTTACGGGAGCGAAGATGCCTCGTTTAACGCAAAGAACGAGACTCAGGAACGCGCAGCTCAGAGTGGTGCAAAGTCCGATGCGCAGGGTGTGCCTGTTCAGGGGGCTACCGATGGACCCGGTGACACCCAAGAGCGAAGTGGCGCGAGCCCGACTGAGCTGCGCTCTGGCAATTCAGGGTCGGGCTCCCTTGCCCGCGAACCCTCCGACAAGGCACCTTCGCGGTCGTCAAACGGCTTTCAGTCCCCTCGCTCTCAGCCGGTCAGTTCGAAAGCCAGTGCTAAAAAGACCGCTGCGAGTCAGGGCAGCCTCTCTTCAAAAGAGCAGCTGCGTGCTGCTCTGCAATCGAAAAATGCGTCATTTCAGGCGTGTTTTGCAAAAGATCTTCATCAAGCAGCGGAGCAGCCTTCGGTGCAGCTGCGCTTCACTGTCCCGGCGGGTGGAGGGCAAGCGGCTGTAGATGTCGAGCCAGCCACGATTGCCAGGACTGCATTAGGAGGATGTTTGCGTTCGACCGCTCGAGGTATTCAATTTCCTGCCCTAGGTCGTTCTACTTCATTCCGCATTCCCGTGCGGGCTAAGATATCGCGTCGGAAAGGCTCTCCCTGATTTTGAGAGCCCAAATACGTCGCTCTGGTTATACTTGGCCAGCTTTGAGCACCCGCTGGATGCTCGGCTTGCTGCTGAGTAACCTGCCCGCTTGCGGGTATCTTGATTTCGGTTCGGTGCCGGGTGATTCCCTCTCTGACAAAGGAGACTCTTCCTTAGATTCGGAAGCAAGCGGTGGCTCGAGCTCTCCAGAGCCGGTAGAAGTAGCGGACGGCGGAAAAGGGAGCGGTGCGGGCGGTAGTGGTGGAAGCTTGCTTGATGATAATCAAAGCGGGTCAGGAGGAGACGGTGACGATCCGTCTGCCTCGGGCGGACAGACAGGTGGCAGCACAGCTACAGGAGGTGCCACGGCCTCGGGAGGCGGCTCGAGCACAGGGGGAGCATCTAACTCCGGCGGTGGTTCATCGAGTGGTGGATCATCCGGCGGAACCTCGAGCGGCGGAGGTGGATCATCCGGCGGGACCTCTGGCGGCGGAGGGGGCTCGCCTATCGTCTGCTCAGAGAATTGCTTTTGCCCTGTGAATGGTGATTGTCGGTTTAAGTGTGAAGAGGCCGAATGCCAAGTTAGGTGTCGCACCGGCTCGACCTGTCGTGTAGAAAATAGTAGCGCCGCGCAGGTGAGCTTGTCCTGCGAAAGTGGGGCCCGCTGCCAAGCTTCGTGGAATGGTAAAGACCAGGCTGTCTATAGCTGTGTCGGAGATGGTCTTTGCGAAGTGGAGTGCGGAGAATCTCTGAGTTGTACCATGCTTTGTCAACAACCCGCCGCTTGCATTGCCTATGGAGCGGAAACCGATCTGCTAACAGCGACGTGCCAGCCAGATGTCCAGAAAGATTGCCCAGCGTTAGGAGCAATTGCATGTAATGCCGCTTGTCCCGCGACGTCACCTTTTTGAAAGGAGAGCAAAAGCGATTGCTGGGTCGAACGGTCGACTCCTGGAACAATTCTTTTTTCGCTACTTTTGCAATGCGATATTGAGGACGAAGACGCCTTTTTCCTCGACCTTGATATTTCGCACCTGGGTGCCGTAGCGAGGGTGGGAAATGCGCACGGTGTAGCGTCCGGGAGGTAGGTCTATCTTGAAGGAACCGTCTGCTGCAGCTGTTGTGCGATGGTTACCTGGCTGAATGACCAAGTCGGCCTTCAAGGCTCTTCCTTGATAGTCACGAATTGAGCCTCGAACCTGGCCCTCTGGTACGGCCGGGTGCAAGACGATTTCAAAGTCTCGAATCGCTCGCGTGAGCTGAATTTCGTGTTTTCTATCCTCGAAACCGGGCGTCTCAGCTTGAAGGACCACCCTACCCTGCGGCAGGTCTTCAAAAACAAAGCGGCCGTTTGCGTCCGTGTAATATGTGCTTGGTTTGGACGTCGCGTCTTGGTTTTCTTGCTCATCGACGGCAAGGTCAGCCGTGGGACTTGTGACGGGGGCCTCGTAGATCAAGGTCACCTTGGTGTCGGGTAAGGGTCGGCCGCCTTCATCTACGACGAGCCCAGAACAGGAAACAAGGGCTGCTGCTTTGGCTTCGGGATCGGTTTCGTTGTCTATCAGTGACTGAGACTCGGTATCGATTTCGCTGTCAGCGCGCTGTTGCGTGCTTGAACGTCCAAACTCGTAGCTGAGGCCGATGGTCAAGGCAAAGCGTGGAGCCACGGCGTAGAGTTGGTCGTCTTCCCAGGGATCGACCTTCGCTGACGGAGAAACGGCGAAGTCACCACGCACCATAAATCCATCCAAGAGTTCTTGCCGGGCACCCATGCTGAAGAGCATGGGTGATTGTCCAAAAGGAACCGAGTTCTTGCCGACATTGAATCGCCCGCTGTACTCCAGAAGAAACTCTGTGGAACGCCATTGGTAGATATAGCCCAGATTCAGAGGAATGGAGTTTGAGCTGCTGGCTCCCAGGAGAAGCTTGTCACCAGTGCGTAGGGTTGAGGCGTTGGTGACGGTCTGACTGCTATTGTCGAATCGGAAGCCTAGCTCAAGGGCGAGCCATTGATGTCTGACAGGGGTCCATGCGGAGAGGAGAGTGAGCGTTGGCGTGGTCGCGCCCCAATCGATCGATGGTGCTCTTGCTCCAAAGAATTCTAAATCGAGATGCGCCCCCACATGCCAATCGCTTGCAACTGGTAGCTGGGTTCGCATGCTCAGCCTGGGAACCCCGTAATAGCTTGAATCGCGGGACTCGTTTTCTTGTCGCGTTGTCTGTAGGGCACCGTCAAGAGATGCGCCTAGTGCAAGGTAGTCGATGGGGGTCCAGCTGAAGGCGAATTTGCCCCCGATTTGTTGGCTCGAACCGTTCAGGTCTCCTACTTGATTGTAGTAGCCGTAATCAAACTCTGCAGCTACAGCCACTAAGTTGCCCGAGGCTATCGGTAGGTGAGTGTTGATGACGCCTGGCAAAGAATCGCTGCTCAACCCTGGGCGTGTTTGAGCTGCTCGGAGCGGAGGATCCGGTGCAGGAGGCTCTTGGGCTTGGCCAGCGATTGGTTGCAGCAAGGTTAGGAGATAAACCCCAGCATTTTTCCAGGGCGCTCGGACGAAAACTAGATAGCGAGAGGAGCGGCCCCTCCCCTGCCAATTCTTACTGTGCCTAGCTTGCTGAATGAATGCGGCTA
>JAKVCH010000455.1 GCA_022447485.1 Polyangiaceae bacterium
CGCCAGCGTTGGCGCGCGGTCTCTGACGTAAGCCTGACGTTTTAGGGATCAACTCGCGCGATGGTTTCAGGAGATCCCGATCAGATACGGCAAATGTTGTGGAACCTTTTAAGAAATGCCGTTCAAGCAAGCTCAACGGGAGGAACGGTCTGTGTGACTCTGAAAAAAGTCGGCGCCGAGGATCGACGCACTCTGGAGCCATTTCGGGAAGCCGCCGCCATGTCGAAGACTACCGAAGCGGCTCAGGGCTATTATCTGTTGCGCGTCGCAGATGACGGCCAGGGACTTCCCGCTGTCTCAGCTGAGCAGCTTTTCGATGCGTTTTTTACAAGCCGCTCTCAGGGCACTGGTATCGGGCTTGCCGTGGTGAAAAATATAGCGGAGGCTCACCAGCTCGAGCTTTCTGTTTCTAGTCCAAACGGAAAGGGCGCAGAGTTTTCGGTACTTCTTCCGATTTCAGAGCGATGAGCCATCGATTTTGTGCCGAATTCCTTGCACGGCAATTTATTTAGGGGGAACCTTTTCGCGTCTCTCCTCGTACGATTCAAAGACACTATGAAAAATCAATTCCTTCGTAAGTTTTCTCTCCTCTTCTGCCTCGCCTCTTTATTCTGCTCCAGCGCCGTGTTCGCTGCATCTGGAGCCGAGGGATTTTTGAAGACCCAGCAAGATAAGCTGACGAAGATCATTGCCCAGCCGAGCAGTGCCGCGAACGACTCCAAATTACAATCCGCCTTCGACGCCTTGTTGGATTACGAAACCCTATCGAAGGATTCGCTGGGCTCTGAGTGGGCTAAGCTGACCCCAGAACAACAAAAAAAGTTTGGTGGCCTACTCAAGACTTTGGTCCAGCGCTCTTATACGAAGAATATTCGTAATACTCTCGACTACAATATTCACTTCGAAGGGGAAGATAGCGCTAAAAATGGCCAGTTAGTGAAAACCGTCGCTCGGCATAAGTCAGATAAGCGTAAAGAGCCGATTCACATCAACTACGTCGTGCATCAGACTAATGGCAAATGGCTCGTGACCGATATCGTCACCGAAGGTTCGAGCTTGGTGAAGAACTATCGAAGTCAATTTCGTCGGCTCATCCGTAAGAAGGGCTTCGACGGTCTCATGGAAAGAATGCAGAAGAAGGTCGATGAAGGTGGCGTCTGAGAGACGTCTAATTCGATTGGTTGGGGTGCTCGACACCTGAACCAATGCACACTATCGTCCTTGAGTGTCTCGCCCCTTAGGAGCCCCCACTCTCGACTCTAGCTCAGGCCCATCGGCTCGTGAGCCTGTTGTCGTATGGGGTGCTGGAGGCGAGCTCCCCCTGCGTTTGGTGTTGGCTCAGGGCTCCGTTGGGCTCGAGATTACCCGACCGATATCCTTCCTCGGGGCAACGATCGATAGTTTGCTTGTGACTTTACCGGGGGTGAAGTTTCCCTTCGACCTCTCCCGGGGAGTGAAAGAATTTAGAAATTATCGAAGCCGACTACAGAGCTTGCGTTTGCGTTTGGATGTTGAGCAGCTTGTCCAATCGCTTTCTGCAGTCACTGAAACTTGCTTAGGTTTCAAGACCAAGCAGAACCGCGTTGAGGTTCATCAGCACGAGCAAGGTCTGCCTTCTGTTTCTGTGAGCTGTATTGGCGAGGACGCAGGTATCGCTTTCGAGCTACTGCTCATGAGTGGTCGCCAGCCAAGGCTCATTCTTTCAGGCTGTCGCGGGTTTGGCCTGAAGGAGCCCCCCCTTGCTTTGAGCTTGCGGCTTTTGGACGCTTGGACATTCGACTTAACGACATTGTTTGACGGGTGTGAACGTCAGGGGCGCACCCTTGATGTCGGTAACTTTTTACCCTGGCTTTGCCTCGAGATCTTACCCTCTCTCGGTTGCCGCTTGCCCTCGGTCGATGGCTTAGTGATTGAGTCAGCCAGAAAAGATGGCGGTGATCTCGTTTTAGAGTTTGCTGTGGGCGCTGAGCCGGCGCTTGCCTCGGGTGACGCGCTGCGCCTTTTTGGTTTATCTCAGCTTGTGAGAAGCGCAGACGATGGGCTTGCTGCAGGAGAGCTCCTCGAGGCTCAAAGGCTTTATGCTCTTGCTCTTGAGAAAGCGCCCGGCCATCCGATGATTCTGTCCGAATTAGCGGCTCTTGACTGTTCAAAGGAGCGGCCTCTTTCCGCTTGTTCTTTTTTAGAAGAAGCGAAGTCATCGAGCCCACTCGTGGAGTCTTCCGTAGACGAAGAAGCAAAGGGCGCCGCGGCACCAGTCATTTCTCTAGCGGAGCGCTTGGCTCTGATGAGCCTGGAGGTAGACGCAATGAGGCGGGCGGGTCTCGCCTCGCTTCAGGATATCCGCCGTGAGTATAGCGAGCTTGAGTTTGAGCGTGGTCTGAGAGCATTGCATCTCTTGTCAGAGGTTGAGGAGCTACCGGATGGTTCAAAGAGCGCCCCGGTAGATCGAGCTGGGGAGCAGACGACTCGTTTTCACCCAAAGCTAGAACAAGATCTTGTGGAACCAGAGCCTGTAGCACCAGAGCTACTAGAACCAGAGCTTCTAGAACCAGAGCTTCTAGAACAACGTCTGGAGCAGGCAGCCGATTTGGCTCCCTTTTTGCGGAAACCGCTTCGTTGGTTATTTTTAGAGGTGTTGAGGCGTCAAGATTTACAGAGGGCTCGGTTGTATTCAGAGCGTCTGCTGGCTTTAGCGGAGCAAGAAGAGCGCGGTTTAGAAGAATTGCTCTTCGTCGGTCGAGCTTGGGCTGATGCTTCCTGTTATGAAGATGCCAGACGCTGGGCCGTCACCGCTTTGAAGCGGACTATTCCGGGAGATGGTTTCGAGGCCCAGCTTGGCTTGCTCTTTGCCGCCATCGATGAACCTGCGCGAGCGATGGAGCTATTGCTTTCCTTCTTTGAGTCGAGTTCTGTCAGCGAGCAGCTAAAAGAAGATGAGCTGCGGTTGCCCCCGTCGATCCAAATCTCAGAAGAGATATTCAGGGAGGCTCAATTTTCGTTAGCATTTTTAGAGTTGCACTTTACCCAACAGAAAGCCCAAGCCCTCGCGAGATTGCGTAAGGTTCCCTCTCGTGGTCGTTGGGGAGCTCGAGCGCGGACGCTCGAAATAAAGCTTCTTATCAGCGAGGCCTCGCCAGCAGCCGCGGCGGTGAGTCAGCGACGGTTGATTGAGGCAGTCGAGCTAGAATGGATAGCTCCCGCTGATGCTCATGAAGCATTGTCTCAAATTGCAGCGGATCGGGAGCTCGGTGCCTTAGCTCAGCGAGCACAGGCTCTTCTATCAGCGCCAGGCAAAGAGAATCAAGAAGAAGGTTGAGGGCTGGGCCGCTCTACCTCGTGTGTCAGGGGGCTCTTCTCCCTGGGCTC
>JAKVCH010000456.1 GCA_022447485.1 Polyangiaceae bacterium
ACCTCTGCGCAGAAATAAGCAGTTGAAGCAAATCGCCGTGCGGCCATCGGGGATTGAATGCGTCTTCGACTATGGCACTCCGCCCTATATCCCAGCTGACGTGGTCATTGATACACTCGAGCGTATTCTTCCTCTGGCAAAATTAATTCAGGGTGTCAGCTCCCCCGACGAAGCCGCTGAGTCCAGCCGAGGTCTTTGAAGATCCCGGGCTAGTCTTTGTCTGGCCCTTGTCGGTTGCTGCAGCTGCGCTGCTACCCGCCTGTGGCGTGAACACCTTCGATGGGCGATGAAGTGGTTGCTGAGAAAGAGTGGACGCTACGGATTCAGACGACGCCTTTTTGCTGACGAATTTGCGTCTGATTGAGAAACGTTCGATGCTGGGCAGATGAAAGATTATTTTCGCCTTTGCAGTACCTGTCGCGTTGAGATTGGTTATGGGGAAAAATATTATTCATGCAGCGTCTCAACCTGTAATCGACCTCGCACCGCTCTTTTCTTTTGCTCGGTGCCTTGTTGGGATGCTCATGTGCCAGAGGCCCGTCATAAAGACGCCTGGGCAGAGACTGAAACTGCGCCTTCTCGGGAGCAAGTCGAGGCCGAGGAGAAGGGGAGTACCCGTCAAGCGGTCCGTCGGGTCGTTAGCGTGGCCGGTGTGTCAGGGGACGCTGGCGCGGAGTCATTCTCGTCAGGAGCGGGACCCGTTGCGCTGCAGTCAGTCGATGAGTCAGATATTCTGGTTGTAGCCAGTAAGCTGAAAAAGTACGTGAAAGAGCGTGGTGGCATGAATACTTCCCAGGGGACGCTCTCTGAGTTTTCAGATCTCCTCCGTGCCGTTGCTGATGATGCCATCCAAGAGGCTGCGCGACACGAGCGTAAGACAGTGCTCGACCGAGATGTACGGGCTGCCATTGCGCGATTCCTCCGCCCAAGCTGAGGCGCCTCTCGTCGAGCTCATCCACGATGCCGCGACCGTCCAGCACTCGGTGCTACAATATATGCGTTTTTTACACATATATTTTGTAATATTTGATAAATTTACATAGATGCTGACGCTTCGAGAAAGGGCCCATCGGCAATTCTCGCCTTTTCCGATGCAGAAATCTCTGGATCGATTGGCTTACCTTGGTATGCCGCGTTCACCGCTCGCCAGCGCTGATGGACAATTTTTGGCGTGAAGCCGAGCGCGATATTTCGGAGAAAATGATGACCACTGCCCAGGACGCCGCTCAGACGGCTGACCCTCATAAGTTACTCTCAGCGGAGAAGCTATCCCACCTTCGAATGCTCGAAGCGGAGAGTATTCATATCATTCGCGAAGTTGCGGCTGAGTTCGACAACCCCGTCATGCTCTACAGCATCGGCAAAGATTCAGGTGTGATGGTGCACTTGGCGCGCAAGGCATTTTATCCCGCAAAGCCTCCCTTTCCTCTCTTGCACGTTGATACGACGTGGAAGTTCAAAGAGATGATTAAATTTCGTGACGAGTTTGCGAAAAAACACGGCCTCGACCTGATTGTGCACACCAATCAAGAAGGCGTGAAGCAGGGGATTGGTCCCTTTACCCATGGCAGTGCTGTCCATACCGATGTCATGAAGACTCAAGGCCTACTTCAGGCCATGGCAGCCGGTGGATACGATGCGGCGTTCGGCGGAGCTCGTCGTGATGAAGAGCGTAGTCGGGCGAAAGAGCGCATTTATTCTTTCCGGGACCGTCATGGTAAGTGGGACCCCAAGAATCAGCGGCCTGAGCTTTGGGACCTCTACAACGGGCGAATGACCAAGGGTGAGAGCATTCGCGTCTTTCCTCTTTCGAATTGGACCGAGCTCGATATTTGGCTTTATACCTATCTCGAAAATATTGAAATCGTGCCCCTTTACCTCTCGGCGAAGCGGCCTGTGGTGCGTCGCGATGGGGTCGACATTATGGTCGACGATGAGCGGATGCCTTTGAAAGAAGGTGAAGTGCCCGAAATGAAGTCCATTCGTTTCCGTACCCTTGGCTGTTACCCCTTAACCGGTGCGATTGAGTCCGAGGCCGATACCCTGCCGGAGATTATTAAAGAAATGCTGCTTGCGACCCAAAGCGAGCGCCAGGGTCGCGTGATCGATCACGATTCAGACGGTTCGATGGAAGAGAAAAAGCGTCAAGGCTATTTCTAATCTCGTCCTCACTCCCTCCCCAGTATTCGAAGAACTCTCCTAAGGAAAAGATCATGAGGACCGAAAAAGTCACTCCGGAAAATATCCACGCTTACCTCAAGCAGCACCAAGAAAAAGAATTGTGTCGATTCGTGACCGTTGGGTCTGTCGATGACGGCAAGTCGACTTTGATCGGTCGACTGCTTCACGACACCCATGGCATCTACGAAGATCAACTCGATGCTGTGAAGAAAGCCAGTAAGCAAGAAGGCGAAGAAGTTGACTTCTCCCTTTTCACTGATGGGCTGAAGGCGGAGCGCGAACAGGGCATTACCATCGACGTTGCCTATCGCTATTTCTCAACTGAAAAGCGTAAGTTCATCATTGCCGACACTCCCGGCCATGTGCAGTACACTCGAAATATGGCGACGGGGGCATCAACAGCTCATGTGGCCATTATCTTAATCGACGCGCGCTTAGGGGTTTTGCAGCAATCCCGGCGCCATGCCTACATCGCTTCACTTTTGGGAATTCCTCACTTGGCCGTCTGCGTCAACAAGATGGATCTTGAAGACTACAACCAAGAAGTCTTCGACAAGATCAAAGAGGAGTTCAGCGCCTTCTGTTCGAACTTGCATTTCCGTGAAGTCAAGTTTCTGCCCATTAGTGCTAAGTTGGGCGATAACGTCGTTACGCCGAGTAAAAAGACTCCCTGGTATCAGGGGGGAACGATCTTACAATATCTTGAAGATGTTCCTGTTCGCGCTGGCATCAATAAAGACGACTTCCGTTTCCCTGTGCAGTATGTCTTACGACCCCACCTGAATTATCGTGGTTTTGCTGGGACGGTTGCTTCCGGGAGCGTAGCAAAAGGCGATACTTTGATGACCTTGCCGAGTCGCAAGACCTCCAAGGTAGCCGCGATTGATACCTTTGATGGCGAATTAGACCGTGCAGGCGCGCCGATGGCGGTGACGATTCGTCTCGAAGATGAAATTGATATTAGCCGAGGAGATGTCCTCGTGCACCCAGACAACCTTCCACTGGAAGCAGATCGCTTTCGGGCCAAAGTTGTCTGGCTGAACGAAGAAGCTCTCGACCGCGGCAAGACCTATCTGATGAAGCAGACCACTCAATTGGTTCGCGCTGATGTCGAAAGCGTCGACTTCCTGGTTGACCTCGAAAGCCTCGAGGAAAGAGAAGCGAATCGCATTGAATTGAACGAT
>JAKVCH010000457.1 GCA_022447485.1 Polyangiaceae bacterium
CATTCTCTTACGCTTGGGTCAATGGGCAATTGCCCTAGAAGCGGTGCCCCGGCCTGTTCGGCGACCTTTTGCCCCCCGCCAGAACCGTAGAGCTCGTGGACTTTCCCACAGCCGTCGCATACGAATTGGCTCGCGTTCTCAATCACGCCGGTCACCGGGATGCCGACCTTCTGATTCATCGACACAGATTTATACACATCCTGTAGGGCTACCTCTTCGGGGGTGGTAACGATCACGGAGCCATTGGCTTTGAGCTTCTGTGCGATCGTTAAGGCAACGTCGCCGGTGCCAGGAGGTAAGTCGAGGAGTAAAAAATCTAAATCGCCCCAGTCGACATCGCCCAAAAACTGCATCAATGCTCCGTGCAGCATGGGGCCACGCCAAACGACGGCGGCTTTAGGATCTTCGAGCATGAAGCCGATGCTCATGAGCTTGAGACCATAGCGCTCGAGGGGCAGAATCCTTTTGCCATTGCTCAGCGGTCGACCTGTAACCCCCAACATCGTGGGTATACTTGGCCCATACATGTCTGCATCAAGGAGTCCTACCGAATAGCCCTGACGTTTCAGGGCAAGAGAGAGGTTCGTCGCCACGGTGCTCTTTCCGACGCCACCCTTGCCGCTCATGATGAGCACAACATTTTTCACCCCAGGAACAGGATCATCCTCCGCGATGGCACGGGAGGATATCTCGGGCGCTGATGCTTCTTCGACCATAGGTGAGGGGTAGGCCCCAGCCTGAGGCGTGTCAATTCTTCCGGAAAATTGTTAAAATCCCTAGAATTCGCTCTTGAAAAGCATCATCAATTCAAAAAATAGGTCTCAAAGAGCACATAGGCAGGAAGTAAAGGAACGATATCAAGAATCGACCACAGTCGGCTGACGGGACTCTGTCTTGTCGAGTTCTCTTTTTTGCCTGGGGTCTCTGTGGGTTCCAGCGGCGGACAGGGTGGCGAGAGTTGTTGTCCGCCGGGACCGGATATGCTTGGTAGACGTGCGGACCTTGGGAAGCGAGGCCGCCGCAAGTTGACGGGCGGAGTAGGGTCAAATTTCGCCATTATCTCTCTGGAAACGGGAGCTGAGATTGATACTTGAACCCTATTTGGGCTCTTTTTGATCTTCTCGACGGCTGCTTTGGCTTCGACCTCGACCTCGTCCGGGGGCCAAGCTAGCTTTCTGAGGTGAGCCAACCCTCTCTTTTTTACTGGGATAGCCAAGATTTTGACTGGCATCATGGGCCAGAGAATCACCCGGAGCGTCCGGCTCGCTTGGACGCGGTGCGGGCGGCGTTAGCACCTCTTCATTCCCGGGGGTTACGCGCGATGGAGCCCCAACCAATCGATGCATCTTGGTTACGTCGCGTTCATTGTCATGACTACCTTGAGCGCCTTCTCAGGCTTTGTGCTTTCGGCGGGGGGCAACTAGATGCTGATACATATATCGTGGAAGGAACGGAAAGAGCAGCCTTACTCGCTGCAGGCGCTGTTCATGATGCCGTGCTGAGCGTTTTGGGAGATCAGACGCGTCGCGCGTTTTGCGCTGTACGGCCTCCCGGACACCATGCTCGACCAGAAGGCGGCATGGGTTTTTGCATTTTGAATAATGTGGCCATTGGAGCTGAAGTTGCTTTGGCTCAGCCAGGCGTGGAGCGGGTGGCCATTATTGACTTCGATGTTCATCATGGGAACGGCACGCAAGAAGTCTTTGAGCAGCGTTCCGATGTCTTTTACGCGAGTATTCATCAATCGCCTTGCTTTCCATCGACGGGTTCCGCTCTCGATATCGGATTTGGGGCAGGGCAAGGCTCCTGTCTAAATGTACCTGTCGCACCCGGGAGTGGCGATGAAAGCTACCTTCAGGCTTGGGAATTGATCGAAGTCGCCCTGGAGAAGTATCGGCCTCAAATATTATTGGTCTCGGCCGGTTTTGATGCACATCAACGAGACCCCCTGGCTGAGCTCAATGTCTCGACGGAGGGGTTTGCCGAGCTGAGTCAACGGATTGTTCTTGCTGCGGAGCGCATTTGCGAAGGCCGAATCGTTTCGGTTCTGGAAGGGGGCTACGACCTAACTGCTCTCGCTGAATCGACAAGAGCGCATGTCGAGGCTTTGATGGGCAAGGGGCTCAGTTGATGAATTGGCAGCAAGAGTTCGCCGCAAAACGCAGGGAGCCTGATGCTGCCGTTTTAGAGATTCGGCGTGGCTGTCATATCTTTATCGGATCGGGTGCTGCTGCACCTCAGGTTCTTCTTCGCGCCCTCAGCCGCCAGGCTCAGCACTTTGAGGGGAACCGCGTTGACCATATCATGACTCTTGTTGATGCTCCTTACGTTGGAGCGCGACAGCAAGCACATTTTCGCCACAACGCGTTCTTTATCGGTGCGAATACTCGGCAGGCTGTCAATGACGGACGTGCGGATTATACACCAGTCTTTCTCTCACAAGTTCCTGACTTAATGAGGCAGCGCAAGATTCCCGTTGAAGTTGCTTTGATTCAAGTCACGCCCCCTGATGAATCGGGCTATGTGAATCTTGGCGTCAGTGTTGACGTCGTCCTTGCAGCTGTCGAGTCAGCGTCATTGGTTATTGCGCAGGTAAACCCAGCTATGCCATGGGTGGAAGGCCAAGGTCGCCTGAATGTTCAAGAAATTGATCTGTGGGTTTTAGGAGAAGAAGAGCTACCAGAACGCAACTATCCGCCTCTTGCCGAGGAGTTGACAGAGATTGGTCGTCATGTTGCCTCTCTCGTTGATGATGGTGCGACGGTTCAATTGGGAATTGGGCGAATGGGAGAGTCTATTCTCGACGCTTTTTCCGAGAAGAAAGGATTGGGCATTTGGACGGAAGTCGTCTCTGATCGCATCCTGGACCTTGCCGATGCAGGAGTGATTACGGGCGCCCATAAGTCGATAGAGCCCCATACAATTTCCGCGTCTTTCGCCTGGGGTAGCCAAGAATTTTACCGGCGGCTAGCTCGTCGGAAAGACGTTCGCCTCGGACCGAGCGACTTCATTAATGATCCCCTGAATGTTGCTGCTCAACATAAGATCGTCGCCATTAACGGAGCTCTTGAGGTAGACCTCACAGGCCAAGTTTGCGCTGATTCTGTCGGGGCGCACTTTTACTCGGGTATCGGAGGGCAGGTTGATTTCATCCGAGGCGCTGCAATGTGCCCAGGCGGCAAGCCCATCATTGCATTACCCTCGACGGCGAAAGGAGGGTCAATTTCTCGGATTGTCGCAAGTCTTTCTCCTGGTGCTGGGGTTGTGACAAGTCGTGGCGATGTTCATTACGTTGTCACAGAATTTGGGATTGCCGATTTACACGGCAAGAACGTACGAGAGCGGGCCATGGCCTT
>JAKVCH010000458.1 GCA_022447485.1 Polyangiaceae bacterium
CCGGCCCTGAACATCGTCAGCTGGCATGAGTTCAGGCACGGCAAGCTGGATTGCGGCACTGAGTTGATCGAGTTTGCGGCGGCGCGCCTTTCTTTCCTCGCTCGAGATCGAATCGTGAAATACTACCCTCCGCTGGCGCTTTAAATAGGCCACGGCGCCGTTTTCGGCGATAGCGCCTTCAATCGGCCAGAGTCTGGGAAGAGGCTCGCACCATGATGCTGGACGTCCGGTCAGTGCAATCAGTCGGTAGCCGCTGCGCTGCAATGCCCAAAGAGCTTCGTAGGCTTCGGCCAAAATACCTTGATGATCAACAAAGGTATCATCAAGGTCAAAGAGAAGACCTTCAACTCCTTTGAGTTCCGATATATCGATAGCGCTGAGTGACTTCATGGGCATGAGGGCAATGATAGAGTTCGAATCGGGGAGCAAGAAAAACAAAACCCCGGCTCACTGATGTGGCCGGGGTTCGTTCGTCGAAACGCGATTTCTCAGACGAGGTCTTTAAGAGCCTTGAGAGGAGTAGCGCGAATCTTCTTCGTAGCCGGCTTGGCTGGAATGGTCATAGGCTCCTTCGTGAAAGGATTGATTCCTTGACGCTCTTTCGTTGCTGCTTTCTTGACGACGCGAAGCTTAACGAGTCCTGGTACGACGAATTCGCCAGGGCCACGAGGGCTGAGCTGCTTCTTGATGAGAGCAAAGAGCTCATCGAAAAGTCGGTTTACGGTCTTCTTGTCAAGGTCTGTTGAGTTTGCAAGCTCAGTGATGATCTGAGCCTTAGTGAGTCGCTTGCCTGCCATGGGTTCTCTCCTGTGAAGCTTTCTAATTACTAATGCCGTCTTCCCCCTTGGCTGCTCAATCACTGAGACATCCGGGAAGGCACGTTCGCTGGTTAACAAGGTAATTTCAGCCTTTCAAGAAGAAAGTGAATTTCTGGGACCCCGGAAGTCGCTTTTTTTTTGCTGTTATCGCGATTGCTAAAAAAAATGCCGGCATCCGACAGCAAGAGAAAGTTGTCCAAACCCTTGTTTTTACCTAGAAAATTCCCTCAATCCTGTTCTCTGATTCCTATTGAGAGCAAGAGAAAGCAGAAAGAATTCAATTTTTACGCTGGTTTTGGGCAGGATTCTTAACTAGGGGAATTTTCATAACGGCTCTTCTCGGGGAGACTTGTCTGCATTCGACGAGCGAGAAGATGAGCACTTTTACATGAGGGATTTGGGGGGGAGAATTCATGAATCGCTCATGAGGGACTTGGGTGAGTCGAGAGGCCTCTGTCTAGAAAATAAAGAAAGGCAGCGGGGCTGTTGAGCGTCCTGCTGCCTTTCAATGATTTAGTTGCTCTTTATGAATGGGCAACTAACTGACGAGTCCTCTTCGTCATTTCTTTTTTTTCTTCAGGCTCTGCATGATCGTAGCCCAATAAGTGAAGCAAACCATGCGCTAATAAAAAACGAACCTCGGCAAGGAGCTCGCGTTTCCTACCCTTGGCTTGGCGCTCGGCTGTATCGAGAGAAATGACCACATCGCCGAGGTAGAGTAAGTTTTGGCCAGGGAGAGGAACTTCCGGGGCACTAAATTCATTGAGTGGAAAGCTCAAAACATCCGTCGGTTTATCTTTTTCTCGATGCTCAAGGTTCAGAGTGTGGATGAATTCATCATTCGTTAATAAAATGCTCAGCTCTGAATCTTCTAGATTCAAGTAACTGAGCATACGTTCCGCTAATCTGCGCACTTGTTCACCACGTAAAGGTGGAGAACCAGGAGCTTGGCGCCGAACAAGGGCAGTCACGATGGAATTTTCTTCGCGTCTTCGAGAAATTTCGCCAAGCCCTTCTCCGTCATGGGATGCATGGCCAATTGGTGAATGACTTTTAGGGGTAAGGTGCAGACATCAGCACCAATCAAAGCTGCTTGGAGCACGTGCACGGGGTGACGCACGCTGGCAACGAGCACGTTGGTGGCAAATTCGTAGTTACGATAAATTGTGCAGATTTTTTCGACGAGCTCCATGCCTTCTTCACCGAGATCATCGAGCCGCCCAACGAAAGGAGAGATGAAGGTGGCACCCGCCTTGGCAGCTAGCAGGGCTTGGTTGCCCGAAAAACAAAGGGTGACATTCGTCTGAATCCCCTCGGCGGTGAGCTGTCGCACGGCCTTGAGACCATCGATAATCAGGGGCACCTTGATCACCACATTCTTGTGAATTTTGGCCAGAGCACGCCCTTCTTCGAGAATCGTTTCTGTTGTTGTGCCAAAAACTTCCGCAGAAATTGGCCCGTCCACGATGTCGCAAATCTGCTCAATGGCGGTTTCCCGACGTACCTGTGCTTTTGCAAGCAGAGAGGGGTTGGTCGTGACGCCATCGATGGCGCCCATGTCGTTGGCTTCGCGGATTTCTCCAAGATCTGCTGAATCGATGAAAATTTTCATTGCCCAAGATTAACCCAAATTGGCGGAAGAGATAGCGGAGAATGAAGCTCGGCTTCTCTTTCTCAATTCGCGACAGAACAGAGCCTTGATTGCTTTTCAAATTCACTCCCTCTGGGGCGGTTCTGACCGCCCCCTTATGCTAGCGTCCGCCCGTGGCTAGAGCATCCCGACCCCCTGGTTTCGACATGACTTACCGCCCGATGGATGCCTTTTTTGGGCCACCTTGGGCACGGATGGTTTCTTCTTTAGTGTATGCGTTTCTTGCGCTGAGCTTTTCTGGCTTTGTTCTCGGGGTAAAATATGCCGGCTGGGCAGGGAGTTGGTACGATTACTTTTTCGTCCAAGAGCATGTCATGAAGGCAGAGACTTGGGCCGCGCTCGTTGCCCTGAGCGCCCTTGCAGCAGTTTTTCGCGCATCGATGCGAGGCGTGAGAGTGCGGCCAGATTGGGTGGAGTATCGAGACGTCGTGGGCGCTCTTTGGCCGAAAGTGAAGCGTTATCGGTGGGCACAAATTGACCAAGTCAATTTCTTCGAGGGTGGGGTTAGCCTGGACCTATGGGATAGCACGAAAGATATTCTTCCGTGGGTGAAGCGACAGGACGAGTTTGAGAGAGAGCTGTTGATTGTTGCGCGAGCTCGGGGAATCCCCGTGACGGGAGTCGAGCAGGAAGACTCGATCGATGACCTGGATAGTATCCGTGGTGTTGCCTTAGCTTTGAGTGATGAGGAGTAGTTCGTGATGGCCGAGAAGTTTGATCTGATAGTGATTGGCGGTGGCAGTGGCGGCTTAGCGACGGCTCGTCGCGCAGCGAGCTATGGCGTACGAGTTGCGTTGGTTGAAGCCGCCGAGTTGGGAGGCACCTGTGTGAACCGTGGCTGCGTTCCCAAAAAAATGTTGTGGAATGCTG
>JAKVCH010000459.1 GCA_022447485.1 Polyangiaceae bacterium
GCGCAAAAAACGGCGCCTCTGCAAGCTGCTGCGCGTCCATCAAAGCATGGGCGCGCCCCCCCAGCTCTTTTTCCAACACCAACATCACGAGGGCGTCCCAATAACAGACATGGTTCGATGCCAGCACGAGGCCTTCCTGGCTCAACGCGCCTCGAGCCTCTTCCAACCCGAAGATACTCAAGCTCGAAAAACGACTGCGCAATTGACGACGCGCCAACCATTGAAAGGCGACGGTCCACTCGCGTCGTTTTCTACTCCCGCGAGTCAGCTGTATTCTTTGGGACCGCTGAGCATAACTTCTATCCGCCCACTGAATGACGCCTCGAAGAGCCCAAAGGTTCGAGTTCACGGCAATCGCCACTCCCAAAAGCGCCGAGAGCGGCAAAAATGGGCTCAGCCAGAGCGGCAGGTAAAAGCGCAGGGTCACAACCAGGCTCAGAGCCAAAAGCGCGCCCAAGGCTGTGCCCGTCAGTGGACCCGGAGCAGAAATGAAAAGGCCGAGCGGCAGAAGATAAACAAGGCCGATCAGAACCACACAGACAATCACGGACGAGGTCGAGCCAAGACCCTCGGCGAGATTTTTGGAAAAACCTCGCCATACATCGCGGAAGCTTTGGTACATCCGACAGCTTGCGAGAGCCGCCGCATCTTCGAAGCGTGTGTAGCCGCCCAGGTCGCGCACGCGGCGTGCGAGAGCCATATCATCGACCACTTCACCAGCGATTGCTTTGAATGCATCAGCTTGGAGAAGAAGCTTTTTCTTCACCAACCAGACTTGCCCGCAGGCCACGGCAAAGCGTCGGTCGCGACTGCGGTTGACCTGCTCGAGAGGTAGCCAAGAAAGAAAGGAAAAAAGCAGCATCAAAATGCCCAGACCATCCCAAAAGCCGCTCACGCCTTGGCGCGGCAAAAGATAATGAACGGCGTCCGGGTCGTCGGCGAGGCATTGGGCGAAGCGATTCAAGGCGCCGGGCTCCAAGCGCACATCCGCGTCGAGGAAGACTAGATTTTCATCATCTTCCTCGCAGGCATCGAGGAGGGTTTGAGTGGCATGATTCTTACCGACCCAACCAGGCGGCAAAGCAGGCGCGTCAATTAATTGGAGCTGAGGCAACTCTTCGCGGAAGCGCCGGACGACCTCGGCGGTGTCGTCCGTGGAGTGATCGTTGCAGACAATCACTTTCTTCAAGCCATCTTGCTGGATGAGGCTGGTTAAAAGAGCGGGGATACGGGCGGCTTCATTCCGCGCCGGAATCAAAACAGTCAATGGTAGCGAAAGCTCAGCAGTGGGCTGCAAGCGACGCCAAGAGAGTAGATTCCAGGAAGCGATCAGCAGGACAACGCAAAGAGGTAGCAGCAAGATGAACGTCATCTATGCTCTCCACCAATAAATGGGCAGACGGCTCCAGGTCTTATCCAAAGGCCCACTGAAAAGCGGTAGGAAAGGTGAGTTGCCCCCTTGAACCGCGTGAGTACGCATGCGCACGAAAGGACGCTGCCAGGCAATATCGATCCTCCGCGGGCAAACGACTTCAGCGATGCCTTCGCCCGCGGAACTGCCGTTACGCACGGCCTTGAGCCAATAGCGCTGATAGAAGGGGCCATCATCGATCAAGCGGTAGTAGTGAATCGAATACTCGTCGCTCCCCCAAGAGAGATTCAGGCGCTCAGGAGCATCGAGTCGATAAAAGCCCCGCACCTTACCCTCCGCCTCTAACTTTTGCTCGTCGGCTGCAGGGACCTCGATCTCCTGGCCCTTGGTCCGCCATGCACCGCCCACCACCGCGCCGTCAGTTTCGCTCGTCGAAGTATAGGTGATCAATGTTTCGTCTGGGAAAGTGATGCGCGCCCAATCCCAACGAGCAATCTTCTGATCGAGTAAAGAAACGGTCGACGCATTGCCATCAAAATAACCTGGCCCTTCAAAAGCCTCGGCCAAGCGCTCTTGGGAAAATTGAGCTTTCACCCGCGCCCGCGGCACCCGAGGCGTCCACAGATGCTGCTCGGTAGTTTGGCTTTTTTCCAAGGGCACGCTCGGTCCCTCGAACTCGATGACGCCTTCTAAGGGCGACGGCTCGCCCGCTGCAGCCAGTCGCAGGCGGATTGCTCCCACCGTATTCGTCTCGCGTCGCTCGACTTGGAAAGAGCAATCGCCAATTTTCAAGTTGCCTTCCACATCGGGCTGACTGACTTGGGAAGGATCAAATTCTTGCAAGGTGTACCAAATGCACTTTCCCTGGCGATAGAGCGAAAGCGCGATTGATGGCCGCGAACCAGCCGTCGGCCGCTTGCGGCTATGAGGAAGGAAGGGCAAGCCAAAAGACCAAATGAGGACAAAGCCATTCCCTTGCTCATCGATATGATCCAGGTACCACCAGGCAAATCCACCTCTTGCACCAAGTGCGGCCTGCAAAAAGTCGCTGGAGAGAGAAATAGGTGCGGGGGAAAACATCGGTTTGATCTTTCCTCACCCGGCCGAAATCGCAAATGATTTGTGCACTTGAGGCGAAAAGTATTTCGCCCGTCTGGGGCCTGATCTTCGGGCAAGAACTTATATAGCCCTTGCCCTAGTCTGCGACTGCGGTGAACATAGCCACCACGGCGACCACAGCGACCACAGCGACAGGGCAGCGCACAGAGGCAAAACGGTAGGGCGACCCGCTTTAATCAACCGGCTGAGCCGACCAGGTGCTGCCGTTCTGACAGCCCAAGCGAGTGCTCCCGGAGCCAGTCACGGTGCCGTTACTAAACTGCCCTTCGAATTCGATGAATTGGCTTCGGTAGCTAAACCTGCCGTCGCTATCGATTTGCAGGCTCTGGGGCTCGTCATCTTGAGGGAAACTAATGCCGCAGGAAAGGGCCGAAGGCTGCCAATCAAAGAGCCAGGGGTCATCGTCGGGTGTATCTAGGTCACAACGAGAGCTCGGCACGAGAAACTGTCCAGTTGCATCCACGAAAAGACACACGTCCTGGCCCTCCCAAAGCCCTGGGGTAATGCCAGTGCTCTCTGAAGAGCCTCCTCCTGTTCCCGCGTCTGGATCGGGCGCGGGAACTCCGCCACCAGCCACCTTTGTGGCCGTCCACTCCAAGCCGCAAGTGAATGGTGCATAGGCACTACGAGCAGATCCCGTGGCGGTATTCCCACTCAGCTGTCCAGAAATCGTAAAGGTCGGAGCATTGGGATTCGGATTAAATTCGAATTCGAATGCGCCATTTTCAAGAGGCACATTCCGCTCATAACCAAGGCCAAAACCACAGGAATTGCCCTGCTCATCGCGCCCCGCATTATCAATGCGTAATTCAAAGGAGAAAGGCTGCGGCGGGTCTTCGACCTGATCG
>JAKVCH010000046.1 GCA_022447485.1 Polyangiaceae bacterium
GAGGAGAAAAACACTCTTCCGCCTTCTTCTACGCATTCTCTGCATTATGGGCCTAACTGCGTCGCCACTCCGGGCCCAGGAAAACACGAGCAAGAACTCTTCTGACAAGCCCGTAGGCGCGGAAAACTCAGCGAACGAAAAAGAGCTTGAGCCGGCAGCTGAGGAGAAAAAAGACGTCACAAGAACTCTCGACGAGCTGACGCAGCGAGTGAGTGAGCTTGAATCGCAGCTCGAAGAACTGCGCTCAAAAGAGAGACCATCGAAGAGCGACGAAGAGCCGCCTGGCCAGAGTGAAACCAATGCCGCGGACGAGCAATTAGAGGCCCAAGACGGCGAGGAATCAGAAGATACAGCTGAGCGAACCAGACAACGCGCCAGCCTGAACTACTACGATGCCAATGCTCGCCCCATCCCAATAGAATTAATGCCAGAGATCTTGGCTGGTTTCCGCTTTCACGGCTACCTCCGCTCTGGAGCGGGAGTGAGTTCAAATGGTCGAGCTCAAGAGGTCTTTCAAGCCCCCGGAGCCGAAACCAAATACCGATTGGGAAATGAACAGGACACCTACGGTGAGCTTGCGTTTGCCAATGATTGGCTAGAAACCCACAATGCCTCGGATCCAGATGGTCCTGGCTTTGTGACCCAGGTTCGTATTGGATTTTCAACGGATCAAACAAAGCTCTACAACCCTGAAGATAATATCTGGATCCTGGAGGCCTTCGCCATGCTGGGTAATATTTTACCCAATAACCCAGGTGCAAAATTCTGGGCGGGCGAACGCTTTTACCGCCGTCATGATATTCATATCATTGACTTCTTTTTCCAAAATACAAGCTCGTACGGCGGAGGTATCGAAGACTTCGACATCAAGATCGGCAAACTATCAGTCGCCTATCTGGCAGCATCAGATGCAAGCGCGGAGGCACCGGATGGCCAATTCGCTCAACATAATCTCGATATTCGCCTTTCAGATATTGCCATAGGCGCCAACTCGACCCTCATGGTCTGGGCTTTTCCCTCTGTAGTCGCCGGTGGAACCCTCATCGCTACAGGCGAGCAAGTCGATACAGATGGCGGAATAGCAGGAGGACTAATCTTCCAGACGAATGACCTCTGGGGAGGCTACAACAAAGCTTCTTTTCAAGCGGGAATGGGCACTTCAGCCAGCTTTACGCCGAATGGTGCAGGCAGCGGCGGCAAAGGCTCCTACAAGTTCCGCTTTACCGATCAATTAGTTGTCCAGCCGATCAAACAAATCTCAGGACAGCTTGCAATTGTACTGAGCGAGCAAAACTTTTCACCATTATTGAGCACCCAAGAGGAGTCGAGAGTTCGTTGGGCGAGTGTTGGCGTGCGACCGATTTGGCATGTGAATAAGTTTCTCCGGCTCCAGGCTGAAGTAGGCGCCGACTTTGTCAAGAACGACCCCGGCGACATCAACGGCATTCTTCTCAAGACAACAGGAGCTGTCGGCCTCGCGCCTCGCCGAGAGTTCTTCAGCAGACCAGAGGTCAGGCTCTTTGCCACCCATGCCGCCTGGACAGAGGGGTTCCGTGGTCTCGTTGGCGGGGCGCCATTCCTCAACGATAAGGCCGGCACAACCTTTGGCGTTCAAATGGAAGCCTGGTGGTGAATTGAGCTACCAAAACTCAATCTAAGACAAGGAAGCAGCAGAATGACGACCAGCCAACTCCCTCAGCTCAAAGGTCCAGCCCTCTGGAATATGAGCCTAGGCTTCCTGGGGATCCAATGTGCCTTTGGTTTGCAAAATGCTAACGCGAGCAGAATCTTACAAACCTTTGGTGCTGATGTGCATCATCTCACTTGGTTTTGGCTAGCAGCACCTCTCACTGGTATGCTTGTGCAGCCCTTGGTCGGTCACTATTCGGATCGAACCTGGACAAGATTAGGCCGACGGCGACCTTACTTTCTCGCTGGTGCTATCTTTTCGGCAATCGCCCTCTGCCTACTACCTCAAGCTGGGCTTTTCGCAGCTTTCCTGCCGCCCTTGATTGTCGGAGCTCTATTTTTGGTGCTGATGGACGCCTCCATCAATGTCTCGATGGAGCCATTTCGAGCCCTCGTAGCTGACCTGCTTCCCTCAGCACAACGCACCGCAGGCTTTGCGATTCAGACATTCCTGATTGGAGTCGGAGCCGTAATTGGCTCATGGCTGCCCTATGTGCTGACGAACCTTGTTGGATTCGATTCAGTGAGCCAAGATGACGGGGTTCCCGCGAACGTCACTTGGTCGTTTATCTTTGGAGCAATGCTACTCCTCGCCACGATTACCTGGACAGTTCTCCGCACAAAGGAGCACCCACCAGAGGAGTATCAACGCTATCACAATTTAAGCAAAGATCAGCAAGAGCAACCTCCGAGTCTTATGAGCGCGATCTCGAAGATGCCGAGAACGATGCGCCAGTTGGGACTCGTCCAATTTCTCTCCTGGTTCGGTCTCTTCAGTATGTGGGTCTTCACGACTCCCGCTCTCGCCACTCATGTTTGGGGTCTCGATGCGACAGACACTCACTCGCAAGAATTCTCTGAGGCTGGGGATTGGGGCGGCGTGCTATTTGGTGTCTACAACCTCATCGCCACCCTTTACGCTTTAGCGCTACCGAGCATAGCCAAGCGCACGAGTCGCCGCGCGACGCATGCGCTCTCCCTGGCCTGCGGTGGCCTCGGCTTAATGAGTATGTACTTCATTCACGATAAGCACCTGCTCTTGCTCTCGATGGTCGGAGTCGGCATCGCTTGGGCAAGCATTCTTGCCATGCCCTACGCCATGCTCGCGGGCGCTCTCCCAGCAGGTCAAATGGGCATTTACATGGGTCTATTCAACTTCTTTATTACCCTCCCGCAAGTCCTGAATGGTCTCTTCGGGGGGCTGATTGTAGAATATCTTTATGATGGTAGTGCCATGATGGCGGTTTGCATGGGAGGCGTTGGCTTCTTATTAGCAGCTATCGCAACATTACGGGTACAGGATGAATCCTAGGCCCAAAAAAGGGGAGTAGAAAATGAAAAGTCAGAATGGTTTCGTCATCCTCATTGCCTCAGTAGCGGCAATCGGAGGGTTCCTCTTTGGTTTCGACAGCGGCGTGATCAACGGTACCGTCACGGCTTTACAATCGCAGTTCAACTCCTCCTCCGTCGGAACCGGTTTTTCTGTTGCATCGATGCTGCTCGGCTGCGCCCTTGGTGCATTCATTGCTGGACCATTTGCCGATCGTTTCGGTCGAAAAAAGATGCTGACCTATACGGCCCTAGGCTTTGCCTTCAGTGCTTGGGGCTCTGGCTATGCAGACGCGTCTTCTCTATTCATTGTATTTCGTCTACTCGGCGGGATCGCTGTCGGGGCCGCCAGTGTATTAGCGCCAGCCTACATCGCAGAAGTAGCCCCTCCTCAGCTCAGAGGCCGCCTTGCCTCCCTGCAACAATTGGCCATCGTTCTGGGTCTCCTCAGCGCATTTCTGAGCAACTATACTATTGCCCATGCCTCAGGAGGAGCATCAGAAGAATGGTGGGGCGGCTGGCACGCCTGGAGATGGATGTTTTGGGTCGAGCTACTACCCGCCATCGCTCTCTTCATTGGCTCCCTGATCATTCCGGAAACGCCCCGGTTTTTGGTGCGAGCCGGAAAACAGGAAGAAGCGGCAGCTGTCTTTCGGCGTATTGGAGGAGGAGATCCTCATCAGATGGTGATCGCTATCAAAGCCACCTTGAGCTCAGAGACAAAGCCCCGGCTTCGAGATGTGCTGGACCAAAAGGGAAAAGTCTACCCTCTCGTCTGGCTCGGGATGATTCTAAGCATATTCCAACAATTCGTTGGTATCAATGTGGTCTTCTATTACGGAGAGGTGCTCTGGCGCGCCGCAGGCTTCTCTGAGGAGCAAGCCTTACAGGTCAATCTATTGAGCGGCGCAGTCAATGTTCTTTCGACCTTTGTCGCAATTGCGCTTATCGATAGATTGGGCAGGAAACCCCTGCTTTTGGCCGGGTCGACCGGTATGGCACTCAGTCTGGGCGCTGTGGCTTTCTGCTTCTCTCAAGGCAGCATTGGCTCAGAAGGCACCTTAGAACTGACTTCTGGCTATGCGCTCGCCGCCTTGGTCTTTGCGAACCTTTATGTTTTCTCTTTCGGCACCTCTTGGGGGCCAGTCGTCTGGGTCCTCCTCGGCGAAATGTTTCCCAATTCCTATCGAGGCGCGGCGCTTTCCTTGGGAGCAGGGGTTCAGTGGGTAGCTAACTTTGCGATCACGATGACTTTTCCGGTTTTTCTCCAGTCCTTGGGGCTTGCGCCATCTTATTTAATCTACGCATTCTTTGCCGCGCTCTCCTTTGTCTTCGTCAAGAAGTTCATTCAGGAGACGAAGGGGCGCTCTTTAGAAGAGATGGGCTAAGCAGGGCAAAGCAAACGAGCCCAACGTCTCGACACCAAGGGGCCCTCTCTGGGACATGGCGGCTATCAGGCGTGGTGGCTCGGCTCAACTTCTATTCGCACCAGGTAGGGCGGCGCGAGCACTATCCGGCCGCGGACCAGGCTCTGGCGCCGCCTCGCTCCCTAAAGAATCCAAATGCACCGTCTGAGTCGGGAAAGCGATTTCTGCTTTATTCTTGCTCACTATCTCGAGAATGCCCAGCAGGAGCTCTTCTTTCACGCGATGATAATCTGCCCATTCAGTGGTCTTCGTGAACAGATAGATGAAAAAGTCTAAGGAGGAGGGACCGAAACGGTCCAGGTTCACCATCAAAATTCGGTCGTGATCAACCTGCTCATGGGCTTCTAAATATTTTCGTACATCTTGCAAAATCTTCACTAGCACGGCCTGATCATCATAACGAACACCCACATATTCATAGACCCGGCGATTCGACATTCGCGAAGGATTCTCAACAGAAATAGTTGTAAATGCAGAATTCGGCACATAGAGGGGACGCTGGTCAAAGGTGCGAATCTTGGTCAAACGCAAACCTATATTTTCTACAGTGCCTTCTATCTCTCGATCGGGTGAGCGAATCCAATCTCCGAGAGAAAAAGGTCGGTCTAGTCGAACTAACACCGCACCGAATAAATTGGCCATCAGGTCTTTCGCGGCCAGGCCAACAGCGATACCCCCGGCCCCGCCAAATGCTACCAGCGCACTCAAGCTAAAGCCCGCTAACTCCAGCATGGTGACTCCGGTACCCGTCAATATCAGCACGCGCGCAACTAAAAGAAGAGAATCTACAGTCCCGATATCAACAGCCGAAGAGCCTCCTAAGGACTTAATCCATAGTTGCTCCCCAGCTTTCGCTAAACGCAATAAAGCCCAGGCAATGACGGCAACCACAACGAGACGACGAGCCATCGAGATTTCAGCCCGCAGATCATGACTCAAAGATTGCGCCACGACACTCAAAGCATAACTCAGCCCAACAACCCAACCTAGAGCCATCAGGGGTCGTCGCAACTTGATCCAGATGTCGTAAAGTCGCCCTCCATTCGCTCGTTGAGCAACTCGTTCCAAGAGTCCAACAACCACCCATTGAGCGATTAAAGTGCCGAGAAAAACAAGTAACAGGCTTCTCTGCAATCGATAGTCTGGTGCACTCCAAAAATACTCAACGAATTCCACAATTCTATCCATTATTTAATTCACCCGCTCCCTAGCCCCAATCGACCCAAAGTGCAGGCGAGAGGATACGCATCAAATAGCTCTTCGTCGACGCTTCCTTCAACAGATGGGCTTCGGGCGTCTTTCCCGACAAACAGCTGTGTCCAGAGCTTCACTGGCGTATCAGCAAAAACATTAGCCCTTCGCCCTCAACACGGGTAAAAAATACCATGGCTCGGCCCGCTTTCTCCCTACGCTTTGCAATTATCTCTCTGCTTCTTGTCTGTCTGATTCCCATTTCAGTCGGCCTAGCAGTGAGCAGCTTCCTGAATGGGCGAGCCACCGTAGAGATGATGTGGGCCGACCTTGCCGACGAGTTAGTCGACGATGCAAGCGAAAAAACGCTGCGCTATTTTGAACCTGGCCCTACGCAGTTGACCTTACATCGGCAGCTCGTCGAGGACGGAGACCTCAACCTTGAAGACAGCCGAGCTATCTTGCGTACCCTATCTCGCTGTATCCGTAGTCAACCCAATATTACCTGGTGCAGCTTCGCTAGTGTAGATGGGCGCTACTACGCCGCCCACCGGATGCAAGACAGCAGCTTACAACTAAGCGAGCGTGTCCCCGAAGGAGGGAGAACAAAGATCCGAACCTATGCCCTAAGCGTCTCCGGGCAGCAATCATTCCTGAAAGAAGAGTACGATGACTACGATCCAAGGTTACGTGATTGGTGGCAAGTCGGGTTAGAGGCGGAGAGTCCCACTTGGGCCAAGCCCTTCCTCTTCGTCACGCGTGGACAACCTGGAGTCGTATTAACACTGCGCCAAGACAGTCAAGAAGGTCAGCCCGCTGGCGTTTGGCTCGCAGAATACGAACTCAGTTACGTGAGCCAATTTCTTCAAAACATGAAGGAGAGGGCAAAAGAACGAAAAGGTGTTCTCGCGGCAGCCAGCGTCACGATCCTATCGAAAGAAGGCTTCGTTCTTGGACATCCAGAGCGCTCTCATGAAAAAGTCCTCCTCGAAAGAAAAAAGCTCAACTCAGCAGCTGAGCACCCCAATCATCAAGTCAGGAGAGCCTACAACGCGGCACTTTCGAAGGGCGGGCTGGGTCAACGCCACCATCTCACCTTGAATTCAGACAGCACCCAACCATTTGACTCAGACGTCACTGTTGCGGTCATCGCTCCCTTCCCCGCAGGAGGGCCGTCCTGGTCGACACTCGTGACCATTCCCCAAGACTCGCTTCTCGGCCAGGTCTACGCGGCGAACCGGCGTGCTGCATTTGTTGCCGGAATCTTTGCTCTGCTCGCGGTCATCATTGGCATTTATCTGGCCAACCGTTTTGTGCGACCCGTCGCCGCCGTCGCGCAAGATCTCGATAAAATCGCACACCTTGAGTTTCCTGAAAGACAGATCGACGAGAAGAGCCTCGTAGCAGAGGTCCGCGACATGCTTGCTGCCCGAAATCGTATGACAGGAGCCTTGCGTTCATTCATTAAATATGTGCCAGCAACTCTGGTCCGTCACCTTTTGGCCGCTGGAGGCGAGGCAGAGCTGGGGGGCAAAACGCAGGAACTGACCGTCTACTTTTCAGATATCGTAGGTTTCACGAGTCTCGCCGAAAAACTAACGCCCCAGGAACTAGTTGACTTTTTGGGAGAATATCTCAGCGAGATGAGTGATATTGTTGAAAGCGAACTCGGCACGGTCGATAAGTACATTGGTGATGCTATTATGGCATTCTGGGGAGCACCTTTCGATGTGGACGACCCTGCTCTGAAAGGCGTGCTTGCCGCCCTCAAGTGTCAGACGCGCCTCGCTGAATTACGAGACAAATGGAGTCAGTCTGGAAGGCCAGTCATCCACGCGCGTATCGGTTTGAACACCGGTGAGTGCCTGGTGGGAAATATAGGCTCGAGTACCCGTATGAATTATACCGTGATGGGCGATCCTGTGAATGTAGCGAGCCGCCTTGAGGCACAGTGTAAAACCTATGGCGTTGCTATCTTGATCGGAGGACGAACTCAGGAGCTTATCTCAGAGACAGTTCTTTCACGACCAATCGACAAAATCGCGGTAAAAGGAAAAGACGAAGGCATCATCGTCTACGAGCCTCTCGCGCCCTTTCAGGATGCTAGCGCTGGACAAAAACAGCTGGCTCAACAGATGACCAGCGCTTTTGAACTCTACTTATTGGGAGACTTTAGCGCGGCTCGTGCTGGCTTCGAGAGTCTTTTGCAAACCTACCCGGAAGATAAACCAGCGCGCCTGCTTCACGACCGCTGTAGGGACTACCAAGAGAAACCACCCGAACCATGGGATGGGGTGCTCCGACTGACCACAAAGTAAAAGGGTCGAGCACAAGGCCCGACCCTTCTATCGACTCAACGAAATACTCATCAATTCGTTTTCAATTCCCAGGTCGTGGTGGAACCAGAAATCTCATTTGCGACAATCAGCAAGGCCTCACCAGTTGGGCTGTCGCTGGCCGAAACGAACTTTAAGCCCTCGGGGCCAAGGTCACCGGCTGTCTGCCACTCAGTGTTGTTCGCAGGGTCGTCCGCAATTGCATCGGGGTCCAAACTCACTGAATAGTCGCGATTGTTGATAAAGAGGGTGTATTCGGGGCTAGCCGGAGTCGAAACATCATAGACAGCAATACCGCCCATTCGCTCGAGCCCCACGAAAGCATAGGTCTTCCCGTCAATCGCACCGACAGTGATTGCTTCAGGCTCTGGCCCCTTATTGTCGGAACGGTCGTCCAGCTCATTCACGTCATTACTTGTATTGAAGTAGTCAGGGTACAGGGCAGCAGTGATAGCTTCAAGATCGTTGCCAGAATCCCAGACAAGAGAACCATCTGTCCCCCAGATAGAGAACGAGCGTGCTCCGAAATTCTCAACCCGATCAACAACGCAGGTTTTTCCTGGCTTGCTCTTGAGAACAACGAAGCCAAAACCTTCTATCTTGTTGTCTTCCGTCTCTTCCACATAGTGCTTACCGAGTTGACAGTTCTCAGTGCTATAGGAAGAAGGAACCGTAGAAACTGTCAAACGCCCCAACTTATCCCCCGCTTTGAGTTCATCGTAGTTAGGCACAGCAAAGTCAGCCGTATCTGAGCCTGCATAGATATCTGCCAGGTCTTTATAACGAATCTCATCGACTAAGTAGAAGAGGTCTCCCTCATTGGGGCTGCCTGCGCCCTGATTGAAGTCAAACTCATCGTCATACTCGCGACCATCACCCTCGTTGGCGGTCAAAATATAAGAGCTATTGCCTGCGCTAAAAAAGGCTGCAGAATCAGGCATATAAAGACCATGAACAGGCGCCTGAGCGAACTGTAAGAGAGGCTCTTCATTCGCACCATCTTCGTTACTCGGGTCGAGAGAGTTCTCAAGCAAGGAATGATCTTTCGTGCCCAATGCGACAATTGAAGTCACCTCTGGGCCACCACTCGCCCCTAGGTCAACGATAGCTAGAGCGTTATTCTCTTGGAGAGTGACATATGCTTTGGAGCTATCATCGCTCACTGCAACATATTCGGGCTCTAGGTCCTCAGCCACAGTCGCTACGGTTTCCTCACCGAGCTTTGGGTTCCCCGCGACGACCGTAAAGCGAACACCTTCGGCAACCAGGGCGTCTCGTTGACTGTCAAAGTCACCAAAACCAGCAGTCTGTGCTGCGCTCATTGGTGAGCTTGGATCTGCAGGCACAGCGATAACGCTCACAGAACCCTCAGGGTCGTTGGTCAAGTCTTTGCTTGGCTCTCCCTCGTTAGCAACGACAACTTTTGTACCGTCTGGGGTGAACGTGACCATATCGGGAAGCGCCCCTACCTCGACCGAGTCGATATAAACGGGCGCTGCCGCAGATTCTTGGCTGTAAAAAGCAATCCAACCATTGGCTTGTTTATCATCATTTTCAACGGCTACTGCGATGATAGTTTTAGTTCCAGATCGCACCGCAACACTATTGATGCCGCCGAAGGAATCAGCTCCAACATCCCCATTCAGATCAGACTCAACATCCATCGAGCCAGCGTCTGAGGTCGCGCCTGCCGCAGAAAGGGTGAAGTAATCGATTTGCTTTTGTTCACCGTTGGTCAAGTAAGCAATATTTCGCGCTGTATCGAAGTCGACGATCTCAGAGGCTCCTTCATCGAAGGTGGGGCTATTCTTGTAGGAACTCAATTCTGTGGCGCTCAAGGCAGCACTGGCGGTTGGTGAAGCCGGGGTAGCAACCTTAGAATAACCAGTATCGTTCGGCGCTCCTGCCGCGCCACCGCCCCCAGTACCGCCGCCAGAGCCGCCAGAGCCGCCAGAGCCGCCAGAGCTGCCGCCAGAGCCGCCGCCAGAGCCGCCAGAGCCGCCAGGGCCGTCATCGTCATCGCCACAAGCAGCAACCGCAAGAGCTGCTGTAATAGCGAAGAGAGCTGAAAAACGTGTGCTTCGTACAATCCAATGATTTATCTTCATAAGGCGCACACGAAACACAATCATTGTGCCAGCTCGTTGAAAGCTTCGGATCGATTGAGTGGAATCTAGGTGACGGTAGCGTGACCTTCACGATGATTGCTGACTCATTTTGGTAAGGCACAACGCACTTTGATTCTGCACTCAACGCCCTGGGAGCCATCTTGCGTCGACCGAAGAATAAAAGGTTCTCGTTGAAGCATTGCGACGCAAGAACAACAAAATCCGTGCAAACACCGATTTTTACCCGACACACCATCAAGGCGTCACATTCAAAGGCTAGTCAGAGACTAGATGAATCAAAAAGAAAAACTAGCTCCGAACAAGAATCAAGTCATCGCCTTCCAAACTCTTCGAAGAACGCCACGATTGAAGAAATGGCAACGAGCAAGAGAGTGGGCTTACCGCAACGACGTTGCTCTACCTGATCTGAATCAACTCAAGCTTATGCTCATGAGCGAAAGCCAGGGTCTAGGGTAAGGTGAGGTAAGGCTATTGCGGCTGGCCTCACTGCTTTGGTGATTGCTGGCGAAAGCTCAATCGCTTGAGAGCGGAGAGTCGCTGTTCTATCATTTCTTCCTGGTAGCGATAGGCCATCTCAGCGCCCATCGGAACCAATGGGCTGAGAGATGCGCGCCGACAGCGGATACTCAGTCGATAAAATTCACCAATCAAAGCATCAAGAGAGTCGCGTAAGTCATCACTCATATTGCCCTGCCACTCTTCGATATCTGCAGCGGTGAGGTCTTCTCGTAAGAACTCTGGAATTCGCGATTCAAGATTGACGCGTCCAGCATCGAGTCGCCAAAGCCGAAATCGATGAAGAATATTCATAATATTGAAGAGAAAGCTTACACCCATGACCAAGTAAACGGCTTGATCAGGGGAGATCAGATCACTGAGCCAAGGTAGATACCGATCGAGTAGAGAGGGGCCACCGGCATGATAAAACTCTGCAGCGACAGACTTCAGCTCTTTTTGGCTGTTGGCTGCAGGTGAGCGATTTTCCTCAATAAACGACGGAAAGACCTCGCTGACCAGCTTAAGAAACTTGATCACTTCACCTCGCGCAGCGCAGCTATTGGCAACAAGTAGCGTTGGCAGGGCAACGACAATAAGTTCCGACGCGGGCAAACGCCTCAACAAATCGAATTGGCCTTGAGGAATAGCCATCACGCTAACGCCAGAAAGTCGCCGAGCAACCCCGCGAGCTTCGGGCAGACTTCCAATCTCTAGCGCTGGGTTACGAGCCGTCTCCTGGAAGAGAGGTGACTGCGCGCTTTGAACCAACACGGCAATATCAAGCTCATTCCTGAGCACACCCTGGATCGACTCCACGCTGCTCAGCTCAATTTGCTGAACAGGAAGTTTCTCAAGCTCTTCCAGCTTCAGCAGTTCGCCAACAAAGGCTCGGGTGCCACTCCCAGCAGCACCGATTCCGATGCGACGCCCCGCCAAATCAGCGAAGGCAGAAATAGCTTCTCCACGCCGAGTGACCAAAGCGACGACCTCCTGATTCGGTAGTTGGCCCAGATATTCGATGTCAGGGTTTGCCCAATGGAGGCCTCCTTGTACGAACGCAAACTTTTCCGAGCACCCCTGCTCCATTGAGGCCTGCAGGCGTCGAAGATTCTCGACGGAGCCGGCCGAGGTTAAAGCCCGCAAATCACCCGCGCCAGCCGCGGACTTCTCTTCCAAGTGTTGTCCTAATTGGAAGTAAGCGCCACCATCTTCACCGGTAAGCAGCCCACCTCTGAGATGCTCGTAGCCCCAATGAACGTCAACAAGGCTGAGTAAACTAAATAGAAGAACGAGGGGCAGCGCCCAGAGGAGCCACCCAAACCGGCGCTCAGAACGAGCACTCGCCTCGCGATCGTACCTTTTGCCTAATAAGTGGGACATCTTGTCTGAACAACCATCTAAGAAGAACGCAGGAAAGTCCAGCGCTCCTTGCAGACATCAACGAAACGATTGGCCCATCGCAATATAAAAACCACGAGCTCCCTGTATGCCGTTGGCATATTCGACCCTGAGAGGCATCTTTTGCTTTTCGGAAAGCCACATCCACAACCCCGCTCCTCCCATCGGGTAATAGTTACTTTTAGAACCCAGGTCATTGGCGTCATCAAAGAGTGTCGCAATGCCTCCAAAACCTGATGCGCCAAAACGCGTCTTGCCGAAAGGAATTCGCAGCTCTGATTGAAAAAAAAGCATATTTTCTTTGAATTGCTCACCGACCGTATAGGCTCGAAAATTACTCAAACTGCTTTGATAAATCGAGGGAGCTCCCCAAGAAAAGCGACCGCCACCATTCATGGCAATCACCAATGGCTTGGTAGGTATGTATTGGCTGAGTTCAAACTTCATTGTGCCGAACACTGGAGAATCTGGCGCGTCAAATTCCACCCAAGGACCACCTTGAACGAGCGCCCGAAAGCCTTGCGTTGGCGAGTTTGTATTGTCCCGAC
>JAKVCH010000460.1 GCA_022447485.1 Polyangiaceae bacterium
GTTCATGGTCACTCTATGCAAGTCAAAGGGTCGGGGGAAGCGGCCGCGTCCTTGCGATCGATTTGAAAGAGATATCTCAGAACTTCCCCAGGAACGTTACTGTCGTGCAGGGTGATGCTTTTGATGTTGATAGCGAGACTCTGGGTCAGTTCGCTCCTTACGACGTTGTGCTCAGCGATATGGCTCCAAAGACAAGCGGGGTACGACTAAGAGATCAGGCGATGAGCTATGAGTTATTTGAGCGCGCTTTAGAGGTGGGGTTTACGTTGGGAACGAAGGGCTCTTCGAGTTTGGTTTGCAAAATTTTGATGGGTCCGGACTTTGACCAAGCAGTGGCTCTGGCGAAGAAATACTACGCGAAAACAAGAATCATCCGACCGGCGGGGGTTCGCTCCAACAGTAAGGAAGTCTTTTTAGTGGGCCTGGGCCTACGCGAGGAAGTCCCAGACTAAGCGACGAAAACTTTCCCTCTGATCGCAGATTGACATAAGCCCAGAAAGCATGGGCTGGGAGCGTCGAAGTGTAGGTGTTTCTTTGGGTATTTCGGCGCTTCTGGTGGGCGGTTTTGCCTGGAACAAATATTTTTCTTCGGGAAGGGGTGAGAGCTTTGATTCCTTGAGAGGTCAGGTCGTTATGGCCCAGGGCGCTTTCACGGACGCTCAGGGCAGGGGCGGCAGATCAATTCCTCTGCCAGCGCTGAGCGAGGGCCGAGATCAAGAGCAAGCCACGATCCTTTCGCCTGTTGAAAAGCCTGAAGGTTTTCGAGAAGAGGACAACAGTCGTGATTCCGTTTCAGACAAGGCAGAAGAGCGTTCGTCTGATTCTTTTTTCACTGAAGGTGATTACCTAGGGGCCCTTTCTAAGCAGACCCCCATTTATGAAAGACCAGCACGGGGTTCTCGGCTCCTCGGTTACGCGCGCACGGGCTCTCTATTACGGCGCACGGCGTTACCTGTTAGCAAAGAAGGGTGTCCCGGTGGCTGGTTTGCTATCGCTCCTCAGGGGTTCGTCTGCATCGATCGCGCTGCCACTCTCAACTTGAATCATCCCTTGCTTCAACTGGCTTCAGAGCAGCCCGATCGTACTCTCGCCCTGCCTTATCTCTATGGGCGAAGTCGTTCTCCGTCGCCGATTTTCTACACGCGCATTCCTACCCAGGATCAACAACTATTGATGGAGAAAGACTGGGAGGAGCATTCTCGACAGCCTGCAGCAAAATTATGGACCGACGTCACCACCTCAAACGCTCCTCCTCTGCTGAGTGCTGGGCAAAGGATCCCTCGCCCCTATGGTTATCCCCAATTAAAGCGTCCATTCACGACCGGGAGGGCGTTGCGTAACAGTACCTTTTCGCTGATTGATCTCTTTCACGAAAACGGGCGTTCCTGGGGGCTCACTGCTGACTTAGTCTTAGTTGCTCTCGACCGCCTTGTTCCCGTTTCACCGAGTTCTTTTCGCGGTTTACGTTTAGACGGACAAATCAAGTTACCTGTTGCTTTCGAGTTGAGTCAAAGCGCGCGCTCGTATCGTTTCAGCGATCAGGGTGAGCCTTTGTCCCGGGGTGCGGTGCCCCACCGAGCCGCTCAGCCCTTGAGTGGTCGGCAGAGGGTGCACGCTGGCTCGACCTGGGTGGAGACGCAGGGGGGCAGCTGGTGGAAAAAAAGCGACAGCTTACGGATAGTCCGCACCCCGAAAACCTGGCCAGCTTGGGCCAGTGATGGTCAGACTTGGGTAGAAGTCTCACTCAGCCAGCAAGTGTTGATTGCCTATGAAGGTTCGCGCCCGGTCTTTGTGACGTTGGTCTCTACCGGCCAGAAGGGTTATGGAGGATCTGATCGTAGTTCATCCACCATCAAAGGTGTTTTCAAAATTCATACGAAGCATATTACCGCAAATATGAGTGGAGATGGGGGCGATGACGAATTCGATTTAAGAGATGTTCCCTGGGTCCAATACTTTCATGAAGGCTTCGCGCTGCACTCTGCATTTTGGCATGACTCATTTGGCACGGCTCGCAGTCATGGATGCGTAAACCTATCACCGGAAGATGCTCATTATCTCTTCCATTGGACTGAACCAGCCGTTCCCGAAGATTGGCACTCTGCCTTGAGCCGTGAAGGTACGCTCGTCTGGGTTCATCGCTAGGCATTTGAAAACGGTGCGCCTATTACTTCTTTGGCTCGATGGCTCCCCGCAAAACACCTCGCTGAGCAAGCGATGATAGAAAGAGAGTCTGTTCCTTCAGATAGTCATCGTCGAGCCGGGGGTCGGATGAGCTACCGACCACAGCGAGCGCTTTTGATAAGGTTTCTTTCGCCTTTAAGGCCTTGAAGAGCCGAAATTCTGAAGGCTTGAGTAGAGCCGTCTCGACGCAATATTCTTGGTCTCGCCACAGAAGCAGTAGGGTCGTTTTGGGTGAGGGGATTTCTCGGCAATCAATTTCGATTTTGTGTACTTCGTTGCTGAAGGCCAGGGCTTCAGCCCCTGGATGTAGCTCAACCGGTTTTGCTAGATCCAGTTCAGTAATTTTCTCGCGCGGGTTGGGGGCGGCGGCTACACGAACGCGCGCTGCTTCATAGCAGGCCAGGTCTCGGATGAGTTGGGAATCAAGTCTTTCGTTTGGCCATGTCGATGTCTCACTGCAGCGCTTGGTCAGATAGTCGCAAAAAACATAAGCAACTTCTCGAAGGAGTCGGGAGTCGGGGCCTGCTTCAACGAGCCAGTCGAGAAATAGAGGCTCAAAGTGTTGATCAAGAATTTTGAGCGTCCTTGGCAGTACGGCCCGAATTGCTGAGTGCAGGTTTGCATGGAGAAGTCTGCGGTAGGTGAGGAAGCGTTCTGGGCGCTGGTCCCGAGGAAGATAGACTTGCTCTTCGGGTGGTAGAGTCTGATTTTCCTTTTGAATCGACTTCTGCAGTTGCTTGTACCAATCCAAGGGCCCTCGTGTGGGCTCCGGAGAGAGGAGTAGGCGATAATAGAAGCGCTCGATCGGAGCGTCGCCAAGAGGAGGAGGCATCATTGACACTCTCCCTGGTCAGGAAAGAGTCGCCGCCAAATTTTTCGAAGCTCCCTGACCTCGTCCAAGAGAGTCGTCAATGGTGGGACATTATGATCTCTCTCAAGGAGCACAGGGAGGGGGCCCGTCAACTTCAGAGTCACTTCGAAAAGCTCTTTCACAGACGAGCAGACCTTCGCGCCGTGATTGTCGAGAAGCATACCCGCTGCAGGGTGGGGCTCTTCAAGGCGTTGGTGCCCTGCAATATGAAGCGCGACAATCTTTTCTACAGGTAATTGCTGAAGAGCCTGCACAGGATCATAATGATGATTGGTGGCATTGA
>JAKVCH010000461.1 GCA_022447485.1 Polyangiaceae bacterium
CGTCCTCTCAGGCCCCCCCTGCTTCCTTTCCCCCGCCTCCAGCTTACTCTCCGGCTCCCCGAGCTGCCTCGCCGCGTCCACCAGAGGATTCTGCCCCTCCCCCAGAGGTTTCGCCGCCGCCACCAGAGGTTTCGCCCTCGCCTGGAGGTAGGACTTGATCGCTATCACGGTTTGCTGCAGTAGCCGCTTGCTCATCACTCTGCTCTTTTCTGGCTTCGCTCCGCTCAGATTCTCCTGGTGCCGCCGAGGGTACAGCAAGAGCCGCTTCGTCGCCCCTACCCGAAGACTCACTCTGCTGCAGCGTCGGCGAGCTCTCTTCCTCCGACAAAAAACAGCCAGCAACACTATACCCTGCACAAGCCAGTAGCAGCGACATCTGTAGCGATCTCATTGCACCTAACTAGCTGAAATAGAACAATAAATCAAAGTCGGCTCACTGGCCGCTTTTTGTGGAAAAACAAGAATTTTGTGGAAAAGCAAAAAGCAGTGCCTGTGTTTTTCGACCAGGCTCTCTGCTCCCCGAACAAGCCCTGTGCTTTGCCCCGAAAACCAAAGACCGATTTCCAAGAAACACCGAGTCGTCAAAGAAATGAATGCCCTGGCGCTTGAGCGCTACCGCGACAGCATCCGGAAGACGACTCAAAACTCTGATCAACGGAAGACGAAAACATTAACATACCAACTGAGCAATTCATCTTATGATGAAAAGATGAGAACTTACTTATCCCATCCTGCTCAGCCTGACAACTCTCGGGGGACTTTGCATAGAAAAGCTTCCTTTCTCGAAAGAGAAATTTCAACTTTCTCTCACAAATCGACAACGCTCAAATCACGCAACCAAGGAGACAGCGCTTTCAGCTTTCTCTTTCGAACCAAGTTACTCTTCCACAACCAATAAAAAAACGAGAGCTGCAACGTAAGTACGCTTCGAGTAGGACGACAAGCCTGGACACTCTTGACAGACTATGCCTATAGGGAGCCGCAATGAAAAAGCCCGCTCTTTTCCTGCCTTTCCTATTTCTTGCTTGCTCAACTTCAAAGGAGGCCAGCCAATGTTCCACAAGTAGTGCCGAAGACGGGACCGTCGTGCTGAATTGCGCCAATTCGGAGCCAGTGATCGTGCGCGACCGCTACGAAAACGCTGGCTGCACAGCTCGAGAAGATAGAGAGGGGCGCTACACAATCGAGTGCCCAGGAGCTGGCGCATTCGTCGTAGAAAACGGCCAAAATTGCAGCGTTTCCGAAAACGAAGACAAGACCTACACCTTGAGTTGTCCCAACACTGATCCAATCACTTTACGCGACGGGACTGATGGGGAGAACGGGCTCAATGGCGAAAATGGCTCCGACGGAAAAGACGGGGCTCAGGGGCCAGCTGGAGATCGTGGAGCCGATGGGGGCTCATGCTCGCTCGTGGACAACCTTGATGGCAGTATGACGATCGGTTGCCCCGGCAGCGAAGACATCACCCTAACGACAAATGGCGGTAGTAGCCCTTGTACCGTCACAGACAACCTTGACGACTCCTACGATCTCGCCTGTCCAGGCAGTGACACAGTCACCATCTCCAATGGGCTCGATGGAAACGATGGGCAACCCTGCACGGTGACAGATAATACCAATGGTACCTACACGATGGACTGTCCGGGCACGTCGCCAGTAGTGCTCCGCGACGGAAACGATGGGATCAATGGTACTTCCTGTAGCGTCACGGTAGCAAGTTCAGACAGCTATACGCTGGTCTGTCCTGGCAGTGATCCAGTGGTGATTACAAATGGAGTTGACGGCAACGATGGCCAAGACGCCGATGCCTGCACGGTGTCACCATCGGGCGCAGACTATATCCTCAGCTGTCCAGATAACGATCCTGTCGTTATTTCTAATGGCGAAGACGGCACCAACGGGAACGACGGAAACGATGGCGAGACCTGCAGTGTCGCCGCGAACATCGACAGTTCGTATACGCTGACTTGCTCTGGCTCTTCTCCAGTTACTTTCACGAATGGCGCACCTGTCGATGATGGTGGCGATACGGCTCCAGGCACCCCCTGCCCATTAAAGCCAGGCGCACTCTGCATGGATGTTTCACTTCGCAATCTCTACCTCGTTGACTACGATTTGAGAGGGGCGAATTTTAGTAATTCTCTTCTCAACACAGCGGTATTTTCAGGAGCAGATCTCACCGGTGCGATCCTTCATCACACCGGCCTATCGCTGACCTCGTTTCGCTTTGCAACCTTAGACAACGCTGTTCTCACGAGCCTCCAATCTTCATCTCGCGCCGACTTCGAAGGAGCTAGTCTCATCGCTGCTGAATTCGCCGGCTCATCGATTTCTAGTGTCAAATTCACCAACGCCACGCTCGACGATGCAAACTTTACAGGCGCCATGATTATCGATAATTCGTCCGCGGCGACCACCTTCCAAGGAGCAAGCCTCATCAACACCAACTTCAGCCGCACGGTGTTTGACGACTACAGCTCCTCCAGCTCTGAATACAGCATTAACTTCGACGACGCAGACCTGTACAACGCCAACTTCAGCGGTGCCACCCCTCGAGGTTGGGTGAATATGTTGGGAGCCAATCTTACCTGTGCAACGCTTGACGTTTCACAGACTGCCTATCGAATGAACACAAGTACAAGATGTCCCGATGGGACCTTGGCCGATGCTACCACTCACTGCATTGGAAAAGACACCCGCGGGGTCGATTGCCCCTAGGCCACATTTGCAAAGGTATACCTTTCTTCACAGTGCAGGAGGTCGAGCCTGCACTACTAATAAGCTAGAATGACACTCGTACCCAACAAGGCGGCACCTTGTTTTCTCGCTTAAAAAGAACTGCTAGGTAGCTTGCCATGTTGAGACTCGTCGTTGCAAACCTGAACTATTCTTCTTGGTCGATGCGAGCTTGGTTAGGACTCAAGCGCTCCGGCGCCGCATTTAAAGTCTTTGACGTCGGGCTCAAAACTCAAGACGGCTGGAAAGAACGCATCCTTCAATTCTCTGGCGCGGGGAAGGTTCCGGTGCTCATCGATGGCGCATCAAGCATTCATGAATCGCTGGCAATACTGGAGACAGTGCACGAGAAATTCCCTGCAGCAGGGCTCTGGCCAAAAGACCCCGCGCTTCGAGCTCGAGGACGAGCCATTAGCACAGAGATGGCTAGTAGCTTTTTTGCCCTACGCGAACAAATGCCGACCACCCTTCGGGGACGAGCAAGACAACGTCCACAAGGAAAGACGCTGGATGAGGACATTCAGCGGGTCTTGGAAATCTTGGACGCATCCCTGAGCTCGTCCAAGGGTGAATTCTTACTGGGAGAACTCAGCATTGCC
>JAKVCH010000462.1 GCA_022447485.1 Polyangiaceae bacterium
CGGCTTTTGTTTTCGCGTCGTGCGAGGGCAAAAGCCTTTTCTCTTTTTCGCCCTCTGTCTAGCACGCTGCCGTGAAGATTAGTTAGACGAAGCTTTCCAGCGCCAATATTGTCAAAAACCCCCCATAGCATAGCGTAAGAAGGGCACCCTCGACCCGGCTGAGCGTACGTCGTGGACCGAGAGCCAGGACGGCGAAAAGCGTGAGGCCGCCCATAAATAAGAGGTCTAAAGTGAGCTCTGTCAGACTTGCTTCGATTGGTTGGACGAGAGAGGTAACGCCAAGAATCAGCAGGATATTGAAGATATTCGAGCCAATCACATTTCCGATAGCCAATTCACCGTGACCTCGTAACGCCGCCACCACCGAAGCCGCGAGTTCCGGCAGACTGGTTCCGAAAGCAACAATGGTGAGCCCAATCACCCGATCACTTACCCCAAGCTCGATTGCAATATTTGAAGCGGAGTAAACGAAGGCTTTACCTCCTAGGGTCAAGACAACCAGGCCGATACAGCCGATGCCAATCAGAGCGGCTTTACTGAGCTTCTCCTCTGCGGGTACTTCGTCTAGTTGAATGGTTCTTGAACGGCTCCAGATAATGGTGAGCCACGTAAACGCAACTGAGCCCACAAGAAAGAGGACACCTTCGAGCGGACTGAAGACGTGGTCGAGTAAAGCCAGGGGAAGGGCGAGGGACGCGAGTAAAAGAACGATCAATTCTCTTTTTGCGAGGGAGCCGTCGGACATGGGAGGCGAAATAAGAGCCGTCAACCCAAGGATGAGACCAATATTGGCGATATTTGAGCCCACGACATTGCCCAGGGCCAAAGCACTTTCATGATGCAGCGCCGCTGTGACACTGACTGCCAGTTCGGGGGCGCTGGTTGCGTAGGAGACGACTGTCAATCCAATCAACAGCGGTCGCACCCCCAGCTTCAGGGCCATGCCTGCCGCGCCGCGGACGAGCCATTCGGCGCCAAAGTAAAGCATTGCGCCGCCGAGAATGAGTAAAATTGAGTTGAGAAGCATGGGGTGCGAAAGCATTTCAGAAGAAAGAGAAGAGCACAATCAATTTGAGCCCCTCGGAGAGCGCTCGAGTCGTGTTAGGGTCAGCCCATGAGGAAACTTGCGCTTCATTGGCAAATTCTTATCTCATTGGTGCTCGCAGCTATTCTAGGAGCAGTTGCGTCACCAGACTCTCAGTTCTTAGGGATTTCCGTCCTTCATGTGCTCGATTTTTTTGGCGAGCTTTTTTTGCGTGCCCTAAAAATGCTGGTTCTGCCCTTGATTGTGGCGTCAATTATCAGCGGTATTGCGGCGGTCGGGGACGAGCCGGGAGTCGGTCGTTTGGGTGCCAAAACAGGCATCTACTATCTTTTGAGCTCCTTCGTCGCGATTGTGATTGGATTGGCTGCTGTCGTCCTCATTCAACCAGGTTTGGTGGATGGAGAACCTGCTCGCGAGTTGATTGGCCTAACGGGTAATTTGGATGAGGTTGCAGAAAAGGTCGAAGGGCGAGGGGCTGGTGATCTTGTCGATATTTTCTTGAGAATGATTCCGGTGAATGTGGTCCAAGACGCTGCTGCCGGTCAACTCTTGAGCGTGATCGTTTTTTCTCTTCTGTTTGGATACTTCATGACCCGAATTCCAGCCAAGCCACGAGCTGTCTTGGAGGGATTTTGGCAGGGCGTCTATGAAGTGATGCTAAAGATGACCGACTTTGTTTTGCTCTTTGCTCCGCTGGGAGTCTTCGGTCTGGTCGGCAGGGTAGCAATTAGCACCGGAGCCGAAGCCTTAATCCCCCTGGCGAGTTTTTTTCTTACAGTGGTGCTCGCTCTTTCGGTACATGCCCTGGTGGCAATCCCCTTAACGCTTCAGCTTTTGGCTCGAGTGAACCCTCTACGTTTTTTCCGAGCAATGGCCCCGGCTTTTCTTATGGCTTTTTCGACGGCGTCTTCGGCGGGAACTCTGCCCGTGACGATGGAGAAGGTGCAAGAGGCTGGCGTGTCGCGCCGGGTGGCTTCATTCACCCTTCCCTTGGGCGCTACTGTGAATATGGACGGCACCGCTCTCTACGAATGTGTTGCGGCTGTGTTTATCGGTCAAGCCTATGGTCTCGATTTAGGATTTACTCAGTTATTTGTGATTGTGCTTATTGCTTTGATGACAAGCATTGGTGTCGCAGGAATTCCGGCGGCGAGTCTTGTGGCGATCACTTTGATTCTTACAACGATGGGTTTGCCGATTGAAGGAGTGGGTTTGATTCTCGCTGTCGATAGAATCCTTGACATGTGTCGTACGGCTGTCAACGTTCTCAGCGACTCCTGCGCTGCAGTGGTTGTCGCTCGTTGGGAGGGCGAGGCCTCAGTACTTTCAGGATCTCAGCCGAATACTCTGTCTACACCGAAACATGATTGAATTAAGGCTGCTCGAGTCTGTGACTGAGGTTCCGCCCGAGGTCTTTGCGGAATTTCACGGTCCTGAGAACTACCCCTTTTTACGCAGGGAATGGCTGCGCGCGCTCGAGGAACCCGGTGCGGTTTCTACAAGAACTGGCTGGATACCGCGACACTTGGCGCTTTATTGGGGGACAGAGCTGATTGCTTTTGCTCCGAATTACATCAAGCTCCACAGCCTAGGCGAATTTGTCTTCGACCAGGGATGGGCGGAATACTCCGAACATCAATTAGGAGTTGCGTACTATCCCAAGTCCGTCGTGTGTGTCCCCTTTACGCCAGCCACAGGACCGCGCTTGCTTTTTCGGAAAGGGCTTGGGGCGAAAGAGCGAGAGACCTGTTGGGATGTTCTCACGGGAGCCCTACCCGAAGTGGCGAAGAAGCTGCAGCTTTCCTCTGTGCATTGGCTTTTTCCAGAAGAGCAACAAGGAGAGGAATTGGAGGAGAGAGACTGGTTGGTGCGCTGGGGAGTACAGTATCAATATCATCGCGGTGCTGCTCAGAGTTTCGATGATTACTTGGGCTCTTTTCGTTCCAAAAAGCGTTCTTGTATCCGTCGAGAACGTCGAGCAATGGAGGAACAGCGGGTTCAAATACAACGTTTGGAAGGGGAGGAGCTTGGAGAAGTTTCTCCCCAGTTGGCCTATGCCTTGTACTTATCGACTATCGATAAGTACTTTTATGGTCGACGTTATTTGCCCGAGAGTTTCTTTGAGAAAGTATTTCAGACGATGCCTGATGGCTTGCAATTCGTCGTCGCTCGAGACGAAGAGAGCTCAGAGGTGATCGCTGGCGCTCTGAATTTATTGGGCAAAGAGGCTCTATTCGGTCGTTATTGGGGAGCTCTAAAAGAAAAGCCTTTCCTGCATTTTAATATTTGT
>JAKVCH010000463.1 GCA_022447485.1 Polyangiaceae bacterium
GAGGACTTAGAGGCCTACACGAAAGTCTTGGCGGAAAAGCTGGCACTTCGTGTTCCTCATGTCGTGATTGTTGACGCCTCTCGCGGACAAATGATGCGGGGCACTCATCGTCGAATTTTGGCAGATTGGAACCGTCGTCATGCCGAAGAGCTGCAGAAATATCGTCGAGGCGTGGCTTTGGTATCTCGCTCAGCTGCTCTTCGTGGAATGCTAACAGCGGTCTATTGGCTCTTTCCTCCGCCTTATCCTCACAAGATGACAAATACTTTGCGTGAGGCGATCGACTGGGCTCGCACCCAGCTAGAAAGGGGCGATTGAAACTATCGACCGGAGGCTTCATCTTCGGTATCTCCTGACTATGTCATTGGCGACGCGACGACTTCGAAAGTACCTTTTCCCTTTCGCTACGATCTGTTTCCTCCTGGCTTGCTCTGCGAGGCAGGACTCGAGATTACCAGCAGCGAGTCCTCAGAATCAGTCAGATGGTCGAGACAGCGAGGGCCCGAATACTTCCTCTCCTCAGTCAGACGAGGTGGTTCTTCCTCCGGAAGAGAGGGCTGCTCCACTCTCGATACAGGAGGCTGAGACGGTGCCCGTTCCAGTTCAGGAAGCGGAAGAAGAGTCGTGCCCTGAGGATATGATTCTGGTCGAAGGCGATTATTGCACTGCGCTGAGTAACGAGCATCAGGCCGATGCTTCGGGGAATACCCCTGGACAGGGCAGCGTGGACATTCAAGTGATTCAGCGTAAGTGCCTGAAAGAGTGGTACGCACCCCAAAACAAGAAGCGCGTCTGCGAGTTGTTTGAGGAAAATGCGGAATGCTCCGGTAAGTTGGTGAAGAAGAAATTTTGCATTGATAAATATGCTTGGCCGAATCGTCAGGGGCATCGACCCGAGGTGATGAATCGTTTTTATCAGGCCCAGGTGAAATGTGCGGCTGTAGACAAGCGCCTCTGTACCGAGAGTGAATGGAGCTTTTCTTGTGAAGGGCCGGAGATGAAGCCTTTTCCCTATGGCTATGAGCGAGACGCGTCGCAATGTCATGGCGATGAGCCATGGGATAGTCCCAACATGATGAAAGTCGCGAAGAGGGATCAAAAAGAACTCCGCCGTGTTTATCATGCGAAGCGGAGTGGTCAGCCCGGTTGTGTGAGTGACTTTGGGGTGTACGACTTGCCGGGCAATAATGATGAAATTGTTGCGAGTGAAACCGAGAATGCGGGGTGGCGCTCCAAGTTCGAGAGTGTCACGACGGGAGGGCCTTGGCATAAAGGTGTGCGGAACCAATGCCGCCCGAAGATCTATAGTCACGACGAGGGTTACTATTCGTACAATATGGGGTTCCGCTGTTGCGCGGATGCGTCAGAGGAGGCAACAGACCCCCGGACGCCTCGCCAAAAGCGTGAAGGCTGGAGCATGAAGCGCGTGGAGGGCATTGCAGGGGTCAGCGTTGCCGAAATGCGAGAGATTCTCGAAAAGAAGAAAAACGATCCCAGCTGTGGATGTCGAACAAAGCGTTGCCGGACCCTTTGTGGGACACTTCATGGCGACGAGTGGAGTCTACCTGAAGCTCCAAGCGTTCAGGAGCAATCCGACGATGCAGAAGAGGCCGTCAGGAAAAACGATTGAAATCGATGTCTGAATCGATCTCGGAGAAGGCTGAACGGAACAAAAGGTCCTCGGGCGTCTTTTGATGTCCCCAGTCTAGCTGAGGCTAGCGGCACTCAAGGTCACCACTCCTGCAATGAGCCCTGCGAGGATATCATCCGCCATGATACCGAGGGCCGGTGGCTTCCAATATTGAACCCTATCAATCCAGCCCCATTTCGTGATGTCGAGAACACGAAAGAGCACCCAAGCTGGTAATATCCAGAGTGGCTCGAGCTGCAGAAGAAAGCCACAGGCGATCAGAACTCCAGCAACCTCATCGATCACAACACTGGAGGGATCCTTGTCCTGGAGGATCTCTGCCGCTCGTTGACTGACCAGAAAACCCACAGCGGTAATACCCAAGGTGGACAACCAATAAGTCATGAAAGATTGGTGATAGAGCACCCAGACAAGCGGTAAGGTAAAGAGAGAGCCGACTGTCCCTGGTGCAATGGGCGAGAGTCCGCTTGGTCCCCACCACGCCACTCCGAGGGCGAGCCAGTCAAAGATGCTGCGCGGTTGGCAGAGGGCTTGTGTCAAAGGGCGCTTCGCTGTCGGGCTAGGAGCTACAGCCGATGCATCGCGCTCCTGTGTTTGACTCTCTTCACTTTTTTCTTTTTCGCCCATGCTCTGTCCCTAACTCTTTTTTACCCTATCGAGAACGGCTGTTTTTTGGTTCTAGTTGATCAAAGAGGAGCCAGGGGCATTGCTCCCAATTGGCTTGCTACCCAAGCCCCGTGCTGATTGGCCGCATTGAGGGCAGAAGGCAGACTGGCCCCTTTGCAGAGCTCAGTAGCAAGAGCTGCGACAAAGGCGTCACCAGCACCGACAGGATCCCTTTCTTGGATAGATAGACCAGGCTCCTCCAGATGAAGACAAGAGCCAGAGAGCGATGCGCCGCGAGCTCCCCGAGTGACTACCACGAATTCGATGCCGAATTGTTCTTGGAGAAATTGGTTCAGCTTCTGCGTTTGAAAAATATTCTGCAGAAACTTTTCTTCACCCTCGCTCATTTTTACGAGATCGGCAGATTCGAGTGCTTCGGAAATGACTGCGTGTTCGGTGAAGGGGGGCCTGAGGTTGATATCCAGCAAAAGCAGGGGTCTCTCCCCGGAGGCCCCGCCGCCGATGCGGCGAAAGCTCTTTTTGCGAATCTCGCTCAGCGCCTGCCGGAGTCGACCACGACCGAAAGGCCCACGCTGAGTCAGGGTGCCAAAGCAAATCGCGTCTGCGGAGCTTATATGATCGAGTAGGGCCCCATCTGCTTGGATATGGTCCCAAGCTACTCTTTCTCCAACGCGATAATGGGGCTCACCGTCATGAAATGAAACCCGGACAGTGCCAGTTGGTCGGACGGGGTCGACGGATAGGGCGCTCACATCTACCCCACCAGATTGCAATTGGCGAATGGCGCGGCGTCCCCAATCATCCGCACCGACCCTGCTAATGAGCAAAGAATGGGCACCCCGTTGGGCAGCATGCCAGGCGACGTTGCCAGCCGAGCCGCCCAGGTGCTCTGCATCGGGAAAGATATCCCAGAGCACCTCACCCCAGCTAATTATTTTCGGTTTTTTATTGATCGACGACGACATGAGCGGGGCGCAAGGCAAAGCAAAGGGAAATTCTTTAGGCTGGGTAAGTGAAAAGGCGAAAAAGAAAGCAATCCCTTTACGCCGGCGCGGTT
>JAKVCH010000464.1 GCA_022447485.1 Polyangiaceae bacterium
GATATGTTTTCCGACGCCAAGCGCTTTCGGGCGGCCATGAAGGCTGGCTGAGCGAGCTTTGCTGGTTCTTCAGAAGAGTTGCTGGAGAATAAATGATTGAAAAAAGGCCGCTTCAATCAGCGGCCTTTTTTGCGCGTCGACATCGTGGCGCGTTCGCAACGCGGCGTGCTATTTTGCGATGATATTGCAGATGCGTCCTGGTACGAAAATGAACTTTCGAATGGGCTTACCGTTAATGAAGCCTTGGATCGTTTCGTTGGCTAGGGCCAATTCACGCACCGTTTTCTCATCCGCATTCCGAGCAACTTCAAGTTTTGCTCTTACCTTTCCGTTGACCTGCACAGGCAGGGTGACAACGGTATCGACGCACAAGCTTTCGTCCCAGGTTGGCCACGCAGCCTGAGCAATACAAGGTGCAGGATCAGCGGCCGGGCTGCCGTCCGCAGCTGGTATGCCACGCTTCAGCGCCAGCTGCGACCATAACTCTTCGGCAAGGTGTGGTGCAAAAGGTGATAGAACAAGAAGAAACGGCTCGAGAGCGTCGCCCGGGAGCTCTGTTTGGCTACCCAGATGATTCACGTAGATCATCATCGTGCTAACCGCCGTATTGAAACGCATTCCCTCAATATCGTGGGTGACTTTCTTGATAGTGCGGTGGAGTAGCTTCTCCGTCTCTGTCTCAAGAGTTGCTCCTTCCTTCACCTTATCAGTCGCCTGAACAACTTTATCCAGAAAGCGTCGAACACCCTGTAGTCCCGAGGTTTGCCAGGGCTTTACTTGTTCTAAGGGCCCCATGAACATCTCATAAATACGCAGCGTGTCCGCACCAAATTCCGCGACCACATCATCGGGGTTCACAACATTTCCCCTGGCTTTGCTCATTTTCTCTGCAACTGGCGCCAGCGCGACTTTCAGCTCGGGATGATGGGGCTTTCCGTCGACCATTTCGATTTCCGGTTCCACGAGAAAGCGCGCCTCAAACCTTCGCGTGGTGCCCTTCAAGCTAAAGCCGCCCCTTTCCTTATCAGGGACTATCTGAGTGTTGTCTCCGGCCTCTGCCGCCAAAACCGTGCCTGCGCTATCGAGCTCGACATAGTAGCGATAGACCATTCCCAGGATCATTCCTTGGTGAACAAGCTTTTTGAAGGGCTCCGGGTCTGCGACGACTCCGCAATCGTAGAGGACCTTATGCCAAAAACGTGCGTAAAGCAGATGAAGCACAGCATGCTCGGCTCCGCCAACGTAAAGATCAACAGGCATCCAGTCGCTATAAGCTTTTTTACTGAAAGGCTCTTCTTGGTTTTGGGGGTCGATGTACCTGAGGTAATACCAACAGCTGCCAGCCCATTGCGGCATAGTGTTGGTCTCTCGGGCGAACCATTGTCCGTCTTTTTGAAAAAACCGCCAGTCTAACGCCTTCACCAAGGCACCAGCAGGGTCTCCAGGTTGGTAATCCTCTAATTCCGGTAGTTCCAGGGGCAATTGGTCTTCAGGTACCGGTAGGGGCCGACTGTAATCGATTGTATGGGCATCACCTTTGCGCGGATCGCCTTCGGTCTCGACGGGAAAATAGATGGGGATTGGCTCGCCCCAGTAGCGCTGGCGAGAAAACACCCAATCCCGCAGCTTGTAATTGACTTGGCTGTCTCCAGCCTTTTCTGCTTGAAGATACTCGATCATGCGCGCTGTCGCGGCTTCTGTCTCGAGACCATCTAAGAAACCAGACTGCACGGCTCGCCCAGGAGATGTGTAGGCTTCCGTGAGGTTGTCTTCGAAGGCGCCGTCCTTTGCGCTCGATACGACTTGACGAATTGGCAGATCAAATGCCCGCGCGAACTCAAAATCCCTGGCGTCATGAGCAGGCACGGCCATAATCGCGCCCGTGCCGTAAGCTCCTAGGACATAATCGGCAGTGTAAACAGGGATCCGCTCTTGGTTAACGGGATTGATGGCGTACGCGCCTGTAAAAACACCTGTTTTTTCTTTGGCTGCGGTGCGCTCTAGATCACTTTTCTTTGCGGCCGCCTGAATGTACTTCTCTACATTATCGAGCTGCGGGGCAGCCGTGATTTGAAGGGTGAGCGGGTGATCGGGCGCAATCACCATGTAGGTCGCACCGAAAAGAGTATCCGGCCGGGTCGTGAACACTTCAAGTTCAGACCCTTCCTCCAGCTTGAAGCGAACTAATGCACCTTCGCTGCGGCCAATCCAATCTCGCTGCTTTGCTTTGGTTTCCGGCCAATCCAAATCGTCCAAATCGGCGGCAAGCCGATCAGCATACTCCGTAATCTTCAATTGCCATTGACGGAGCGGGCGGCGCTCGACTGGGTACCCTCCACGCTCGGAGCGGCCATCAATCACCTCTTCGTTGGCCAGAACGGTACCGAGCTCTTGGCACCAATTTACTGGTATTTCACTTTGAAAAGCCAGGCCCTTCCGAAAGAGCTGCAGAAAGATCCACTGAGTCCAGCGTACGTAATCTGTTTGGGTCGTGTTAATTTCTCGTTCCCAGTCATAGCCGAAGCCGAGGCTCGAGAGCTGACGTTTGAAGACCTTGATATTCTTAGCTGTGGTCTGAGCGGGGTGGGTGCCCGTTTGAATGGCATATTGCTCAGCTGGTAAGCCGAAGGCATCCCAGCCTATGGGGTGCAACACATCGAACCCCTTCATCTTCTTGTAACGGGCGAGGATATCTGTTGCCGTGTAGCCTTCGGGGTGTCCCACATGCAGGCCACTACCCGAAGGATAAGGAAACATGTCCAAAACGTAATATTTTTCTCGACCTTCTCGTCGCTGAGTCTGAAAAACATTCTTTTCAGACCAATAATTCTGCCACTTTTTTTCGATCGACTTATGTTCGTAGGACATGCCGGCCTCGACTTAGCAGATCCGGACAGGCCACTGAACTCGTATTCTTTAAAATTGAAGCCGATAGCCTACTATTTGGCGTTTTTCTTGCCTGTGAGCTTACGGAGCAGGCGATTCTTTCTATGTGCTTGGCGGGCTGACGACTCGGCCACTGATTCTTCCGCACGGCTTAGGGCGCGTTCATAGTCCTTGAGAAGATGTTCGTAGAGCTTGGCCAACTCGAGATTCAGTAAAGGATCTTCTTTTGCTTCGGCTGCTACCTCAAAGGATCGAAGGGCCGCCCATTTGGCCCCCTGGGCTTTTTGCCAAAATCCCAGCTCTTTTTCATATTGGCCCTCCGGAATTACTTCGCTGCTGAGTTGGTCGAGCAATTGAGCCCCTTCCCGATGCGCTTTGCGTTGTCGGAAAACTCGAAGCGCGTGCAAAAGCTCGACGACCTCGAGCCTCCCGTCGAGCCAATCATG
>JAKVCH010000465.1 GCA_022447485.1 Polyangiaceae bacterium
ATCTGCATTTGAGTATGTTCGCGCTCATGGTCTGCTTCATGCTGCAGATGCTCGGCGAGGGTGTTGTAGCCCCAATCGCGAAAGAGAGCTGCTTGCACCAGATAGACTTCGGAGGCGAGCATATCGTAGAGCATTAGTTCATGAAGGGCAGAGAGGACTTCGGGGCTTGTCTTCGGCATGAAGTAAAAGTTACCGGATTTTAGGGCGATTTCTAATTTTATCGAGAAAAAATCTACTCTTGCAATTGATGAGTGAATTCAAATAGAGAGGGTTGTTTTTAATCGAATTTCCCCGTTGCGAGCCCGGTCGGACGGGGCAGTGCTGAAAGTGGAAGTCAGTTGCGTTCCGTCACCTGCTTGGAGCTTTGGTTTGTTACTTGGCACAGATTGGCATCGATACGCAGAAAGCTCGGGCGACGATGTCATGGGCAGTAAGCCGGCAGACTCAATCTTCGTCGACTGCGTGAAGAAAACTGGCGAAGTAGGGCAACTTGAGGAGCGCTCTTGGCTGCGGGAAAAGGTGTTTTCGAAAACAGACGGCGATTGGCATAGTTTCTGCCTTTAGTTAGCCATGAAGAGAGAGTTGTATTGGGAGCGAGGGAAGGATTCAGCCGTCCACAAGGCTAAATCACGAATGAACGCAGAGCAGGCCGAGGGGCGAACCGTAGCCGTGACAGGTGGCCAGGTTGTGAGCTGGTTCATGGCAGCAGGCATGAGCTTTTTTGTGGCCCCTGGCTGTAGCTCTGATGGGGCGGCAATACGTGAGATCAAAGATGACGCCTACGGTTCTGAATTAATCGGCTATCGTCATGCTGAGCGTTCCAGTAGAGGCCCAGCGGAGAGTCATGGCGGTCGCTCCAGATCTGGTGGAGGGAATGCTCAAGCGAGTTACGATGCGGGCATTAGTTTCTCCAGCGACGACAGTGTTTATTTGGAAGCCGAGCCTTTTCCCCAGGGAGGCGATTATGATCTACCTGATGTGGGTTCCAGTCCAGCGGTGCCCGAGCCTGTACGTCCGCCGGCTGGCACGGGAGGGACGTCTCAGGTGACAGGAGAACCAGCGACAGGGGGGAGCATGAGCTGGGGCGGAGCTGCGCCAGATGGGGGCAGTTCCGGTATGGACAGCGGAGGTGCTTCTGTCATGCAAGATGGCCTCGACTCATTCCTTCTGCCCACGGTGCCTGCCTATGGGCAGGGCTACAGCGAGCCTGCTCCTGGTCAAGGCAGCAGCGAACCTGAGCGGAATGATGTGCTCTCGATGATGAACGCGCGGGTTGCCGAGGTGCCTTGGGTGGAAACTCAAGAACAAATGACCTCGACATTTTCGCTTGATGCGGATGGTGCTTCCTGGACGTTGGCGAGAAATCGATTGGAAAGCGGCCGAGTTCCGGAAAGCTCGCTGGTTCGGGTGGAAGAGATGCTGAATTACTTCGATTTTCATTGGTCCCAACCTACCGAGGAGCCGCTGAGCGCTTATACCGAGCTAGGGCCCTGCCCTTGGAATGAGGAGCATGAATTAGTTCTGCTCGGTGCGCAGGGTTTGGAGGTCTCTCTTTCTGAGGCGCCGCCGCTGAATCTTGTCTACTTGCTCGATACGAGTGGCTCAATGCAGGACCCAGGGAAATTACCCCTCTTGAAGAGTGGATTTCGGATGTTATCGCGGCAGCTTCGACCTCAAGATCGCGTTTCTATTATTACCTATGCGGGCTCAGAACGAGTTGTGCTTGAGGGAACGCCTGGCGACGAAACTACTGCGATTCTCTCGGCATTGGATCGGCTGAATTCTGGGGGGGCAACTAATGGTTCAGGTGCTTTGGAGAAAGCCTATGAACTGGCCAGCGAGTTCTATATCGAAGACGGCATCAATCGCGTTCTCTTGGCGACTGATGGTGACTTTAATTTGGGCATCACGGAAACAGCGGACCTGGAGCAATTCGCTGAGTCTCAGCGGGCTAGAGGCATCTTCTTAAGTGTCTACGGTTACGGTGGAGCCGATAGTCGCTACAATGATCAGACTGCTGAGACTCTCGCCAATCATGGCAATGGCATTTATTTCTACATCGACGGACCGGAGGAGACGCTCCGAGCATTTCATCATACAGTGACTGGCAGCTTGATCGCCGTTGCCAAAGACGTGAAATTCCAAGTGCAGTTTAACGAGCAGCGGGTGCAAGCCTATCGTTTAATCGGCTACGAAAACCGACTTTTAAAGAATGATGACTTTACCAATGATCGGGTAGATGCTGGCGAGTTGGGTGCAGGAATGAGCGTGACTGCGCTCTATGAGGTGATTCCCGTGGACTCTGCTAATGATACGCCGATAGCTTTGCCAGGAACCGTTCCTGAAGGTTTCTCCACTTCGGAAGAGGCTGTCTTGAATCGGCAACTAGAGCCGGAAACCACTGCAGAAATGCGTCTGCGTTTCCAAGACATGGAGGGTAAAACGGTCTCTTTGCGGGCAACCATTGATGAAGCAGATCGTCGCCAAATTCCCTCGGCTAAATATGCTTTTGCGGCGGGTATCGCAGAATGGGCTCAAGAGTTGCGCCACAGTCAATACATGGAGCCTCGCAGCCTCAGCGCGGTGATTGAACTGCTCGAGAGTGCCCGCGGACTCGATGGCGAGGGCGCCGTAGCAGAAGCGATTGAGATGCTGGAGAGATATGGTCAAATCAGCGCTCAAGATTAGGCTTGCCGATGACCTCGAAGAGGACCATCTTCTCTTCGATGTTGCGCTGGTTATCTGCGGGGTTATGGGTCTGGCTCATGTTGGCGCTTTTCTGTTTTTCTCCAGAGGAGCACCCGCAGCTGGGTGAGTTTTTGTGGGACTTGGTTCTGTTCCAAGGAGAACCCCTTGAAGTGGCTCTCTTTCAGGCCATGGGCATTTTGCCCTTGGCCTTCACCTGGTTGCTCTGGTCAGAGCGAGGCCGCCCTCCGGCTTGGCCGTTTCTGCTGGGGAGCTTTGCGCTGGGAGGCTTCATTTTACTGCCCTATTTGGTCCTTCAGCCCGCGAGGGTGGCGACAAGGTCCCGCAGATCAAGTCAGGCAGGCTATCTTCTCTTGGCAGCAAGTGGAGCTTTGCTGGTTTACGGCTTGTTCCGGGGTGACTGGGGTGCTTTTCAGAGGGACTTTGCGTCGATCAAGTTCATCTATGTGATGAGTTTTGACTTTGCGGCATTGATGATGGCATTTCCCTTTACCTGGTGGAGCCGTCGACAAGTCGTCTGAGCTCTTCTCTCCGTAAGAGAAGCAGAAAGATGCAGGGGTGTGTTATTCCTCAGGCCGCGCGGAGATACCATTCAGTCGCGCGAAAGAACCATGAAAGT
>JAKVCH010000466.1 GCA_022447485.1 Polyangiaceae bacterium
CTCGCCCAAGTCGATTCCGACCGGGGTATTACTAATTTACACGTGCCGAGCGACATCATCATTGATGCATCTATGCCGGCAATGATTCGAACCTCCGGACGTATGTGGAACCGCGAGGGGAAGGCCCAAGACGCGAAAGCCGTCATTCCCGATAGTAGTTACGCAGGCGTGTACCAGGCCGTCATCGAGGACTGCAAAGCGAACGGTGCTTTTGATCCCACAACGATGGGTAGTGTGCCGAACGTTGGTCTGATGGCGCAATAGGCTGAAGAGTATGGGTCCCACGATAAGACTTTCGAGATTGAAGCGCCTGGGCAAGTGCAGGTGGTTGATGGTGAGGGCAAGATTCTTTTCTCTCACGATGTCGACGCTGGGGATATTTGGCGAGCCTGTCAGACGAAAGACGCTCCGATCCGCGATTGGGTGAAACTCGCCGTGAAGCGGGCGCGCGCAACCAAGACTCCGGCCATCTTTTGGCTCAACGAGAAGCGAGCTCATGATGCTCAGTTGATTAAAAAGGTGAATCAGTATCTTCAAGATCACGATACTGCTGGCTTAGACCTACGGATCCTTCCTCCAGTGGAAGCAACCCAATTTTCATGTGAGCGATTGCGTCAAGGAAAAGACACGATCAGCGTCACTGGCAATGTCCTTCGCGACTACCTTACCGATCTTTTCCCAATTCTTGAGGTAGGCACCAGCGCAAAGATGCTTTCAATTGTGCCATTGATGAATGGTGGAGGGCTCTTCGAAACTGGTGCTGGTGGCTCAGCGCCGAAGCATGTTCAGCAATTTGAAAAAGAGAACCATTTGCGCTGGGATTCCTTAGGTGAATTTTTGGCGCTTGCGGTCTCCTTAGAGCATCTTGGTGCAGAGACTGGGTCGGCCAAAGCCAGCATCTTGGGCCAAACCCTCGATAACGCCACCACCAAGTTCCTACTTGAGAATAAGTCGCCGAGTCGAAAGGTGGGGGAGCGAGATAATCGCGGCAGTCATTATTGGTTGGCGCGGTTCTGGGCGGAAGCGTTAGCGGAGCAAAAGGACGACTCGGCTTTAGCCGAGCAATTCGCGCCAGTAGCGGTTGCCCTTGCGGAACAAGAAGAGAAGATCATGAGCGAATTAAATGATGCTCAGGGGCCTGCCCAGGACATTGGTGGCTACTATGCGCCTCAGCCCGCTCTGGCGGCGCGGGCCATGCGTCCTAGTCCTAGCTTGAATGGAATTATCGACAATATTTGAGTCATCTGCTCAGGTCGAAGAGAGGGAGAAGCTGTGCTTCTCCTTTTTTTTGCCGACAATTAGGTTCACGGAGCGTTGGTTTCGGGGGTGGGGTGCTCACTCTTGCCACAAACGAGCCGTTTTCATGGCGGCCACCTGGCTGAAAGCTCGGTGAAATTTTCCGTCGCCACGCCTTGGATCGTCGCAGTGCGCGGGTTTTCTTGCATTTTTACGACCCTTTTCGAGGAGCTTAGCTAGATAATTAAGCCAATGAATCAACTTAATTGCCGCTTCTTCTCCTTCCTGCCTCTCTCGATCCCGCTTGCATTGACGATGGCTTGTAGCTCCGGGCTCGAGGACGGAAGAGATGACTCCGAAGGCTCCGGCGATTCTTCTCTACCCCCGGGCCAGAGTCTTCTACCTCCTCCGCCGACCCAGCTCCCAGGTGCCGAGACTGACCCAGGTGCTCAGCCCGGAGTGAATGGCCCCCTGGAAGGTGATAATCCAATGAACGACCTCCCGGGTGCAGACCCGGTGGCCGCCGGGGATTCTCATGTAGTGGTGGTGGCTCATCAAGATGATGACTTGCTTTTCATTAACCCTTTCTTGCAGCAGGCGATCGATGCAGGCGATGCTTTGCGTACGGCCTACTTGACCAGTGGTAATAATGATCTGGGGATGGATTATGTTTTGGAGCGAGAGCGCGGTATTCAGGCGGCCTACGCGCAGATGGCTGGGGTCAATAACTCCTGGACCTGTGCCTCCCGTCAATACGGAGCGCTGAGCCCAGAAGTCTGCACGTTGGCAGCGGATAGCACTGTAGAGGTTATTTTCTATCGTCTGACTGATGGACAGTATTATGGTGAAGCGTCGGGCTCTCTCGAACGACTTTGGCTGGGGGAAGATGAAACCTCGACTCCAATTGATTCCACGATGCCGGCGCTTAATTTGTCGGAGCTGGAAGCCTCGCTCGCAGCGCTTTACGAGCAGGTGGGGATGACTCATCTCTATCTGACAGAGTTTGCCTTCCAAGAAGCGGATGACCATTCAGATCATCGTTACGCCGCAGCGATCGGTATGACTGCAAGCGTTCAGCAGGCCCAAGCGCATGAGCTCTTCACTCACAAGACCTATGCAACCGATGGTACAGGGTACAGTCCAAATATTTCTATGAGCGAAGCAGAGTTGGCGCTGAGTACTTTTGAAAAATATTCAGCGTGCGATAGTAAAATCCCTGGTTGTAGTGGCCCGGCGAATTGCGAAACTTCGAGTTGTGAGATGCCCGCTGCTCCTGTAGGCGAGCAAAAAAGATACAGAGACTGGACACTGAGAAATTACTTCTCCAAGCGCGTCGCGCTGAACACCAGTGGGCACCTTTCTCCAAGTGCCGGTCAATGCCTGAGCGTGGGTGTCGACGGTGCAATCGGCCAGGCATCGAGCTGCGCTGCAAGTGAGGTCTTTGAATACACCTCGTCCTATCAACTTGCGACGAGTGGCGGGCTTTGTCTTGAGGCGGTTCTTCCCCAAGAGAGCTGGCAAGCAACTGAACTGAAGTTTGTCGCCTGCTCAGACTCAAGTTTGCAGAAGTTTATTTTATTAGAGGATGGCTCGCTCGTCTTGGCGGCCTCTCGAGCGGAGGGCGCACCAAGTGAAGCGGTGCAATGCGTGAGTCGGGTGAGTCAGTGGTCGTCGGACCTGACCCTGCAGGCCTGCAGCAGCTCTTCCGCGATGGATTGGTCTCTCTCTCTTTGAGTGCGTGCCGATCCGAGTCAATTTTTTTCGTGATACTCTTTCAACCTAAGCCAAAAAAAGCGACCCGCGGGAATTCCGACGGGTCGCTTCTTTTTGATCGAACGGTGTCAGCTGGAGGAATCATTTTGCCGTTGAATCGTTGAATCAACTCCGGCTGATTGCCTCCAAAAGCTGTTTAATAGTCGTCGACTTGCACCGTAAGCTCTTGCACACCATTCGTATCGCTGAGGTAGAAGAAGATTTCCCCGTTATCGAGCCCATTGACGATATTCCAATTGCCTGTCGTGACGCTGCCGTCGTAGCTATTGCCGGCGGAATCAGTCGCAGAAATACTGAATCCACTTCCCTGCC
>JAKVCH010000467.1 GCA_022447485.1 Polyangiaceae bacterium
GGCTGGTGGCCGAGTTGGTCGCAGAAAGAATTCCTCAAAAATTTTCCTTTCAACCGGAGTCTGAGATTCAGGTATTGACGCCGATGCACAAGGGAGAGGTGGGGACTGTTGCTTTGAATCAGCGTTTACAAGCGCGCTTAAATCCCGATTTAAAGGAAACGGTTCGACCCTCAAAGCCTGCCCCAGATGAGGGAGAGCGAATGCGTTTTCGCGTAGGCGATAAAGTGCTGCAAACAAAGAACGATTATGAAAAGGGCGTTTTTAATGGCGATGTCGGTAAAGTGGTGCGTCTTGATTCTGAGTCGGCGGGCTTAGTTGTTGAATTCGAACACGAGAGTGGGTTGCGTCAGGTTGAGTATAAAAAGAGTGAGGTCCTCCAGTTAACTCTGGCCTATGCGATGACGATTCATAAGAGTCAGGGCTCAGAATATCCGGCGGTGGTTCTCGCGCTACTGCCGGCTCATTTTGTGATGCTCTCGCGTAACCTCATCTACACAGCGGTCACGCGGGCCAAGAAGCTGTGCGTCGTGGTTGGAGACGGGCGGGCTTTTGACTTAGCTCTGGCTGAGACTCGTAAAGAGCAGCGATGTACCTGGCTCGCTCAGCGAATACGTCGTGCTTGTGCTTCTTGATGGAGAGGGAGCTCGACTTCGATAAAAAAAGCGACTCCGAGGAGTCGCTTTTTTTATCGAATAGTGAAGCTCTTCTTCACCGTCACCGGTGAGCCACTGAATTTTGGTACTCGGGCTCTCCGGAAGGTCGATGCAATGCAGCCACCGACAGCCGTGCCGCCAAATGGTCCGGCTACGACGGTGGAGCTGGTCACTCGACCGCTTGGGGCGAAAGTAATCTGAACTTTGCCCTTGCCTGTCGGTCCGCCTGGCTTCTTACAAGCTGCAGCATTTGCCGCGGCTGCGGAGAGAGCCGAGCGGGCGGCACTTGTGTCAAATTTGGGTCCGCCGCTGGATGAACTTTTCGAGGAGCTGCTTGTCTTCGGAGTGGAAGAAGGCGGTGACCTTGGCTTGCTCGTCTTTGGTTTAGATGAGCTTGAAGGGCTGCGCGCCTTGGTTGAGGCAGCGGCTTTCGCTTCTTCCTCTTCCTTCTTTTTCGCTTCAATTTCTGCTTTGAGCTTTGCCTCGGCGGCGGCTGGGTCCTCACCCTTCTTCGCGGCTTCTTCCCGGGCTTTCTTGAGCTCTTCCTGGAGGCGCTTTTGCTCCTCTTGAATTGCAGCGAGTTTTTCTTGGGCCTCTTTTTGAGCCTTGGCTGCCTCTTCTTGAGCCTTGCGAGCTTCTTCTTGTTGAGCTTCAGCAGCTTCAATAGCAGCACGGGAGTCGCCCCCAGAGAGGAAGAAGAACGCTCCGCCCCCGATCAAGCCGAGAGCGATTACGCCAGCAGCAATCAGGCCGAATTTACTATTGGCAGCTGGCGCTGAGGCGTCGACTCGCGCACCTGCGGGCGCCGGTGGTGGTTCAGCGGCTGGGGCAGTGAGCAAGTCTTGGTTGCTTGTGAGTAGTCCACCTGAACCAAGGCCTTCTCCGAAAATATCGTCGGCGCTCGTTTTTGATTCTTCGACAGGACTGGGCGAGGCGCCCCCTTTGAGAGAGTCGAGCGAGAAGAGTACCGAACTTTCGTTGCGCTCGCCGGTCTTTGGAGCCTGTTGCCCAGCGGCTTGTTCCAAGCTGGGTTCGTCATTGCCATCGCCGGCAAAATCTACGCCGCCGAAGAGGTCGCCAATTTCGTCACTAGCGGGGGCTGCGGCTGCTGAGGATACGACACCCTGATTGGTTTCGTCCGTGACGCCAAAAGCATCCTTGAGCTCACGTACTTCTAACACAGGCTTCCAATCACCCATGCCGTCTTTCCAAACGTAAGCATCGCTGGTCACCCAGCCTTCTTGCCAGCCTTTCACCAGCTCTGCGGTGTCCATCTCCCGAGAGTCATTATCTGATAAATTAACAGACCATTCTTTCTTTGCCGCGGCGGCTGCCGGCTCGCCAGCAGCGAGAGCGTCATAATCAGCTGATGCACCGGAAGCAGCGCTCGCGACGGCTCCGGCTGTCGCTTGCTCCGCTTCTTGAGCTGGACCTTCGTGGGCTGGAGCGGCGTCGAGTTGAGTGCCATCGACAAGAATGCTGTGGCCACAATTTTTGCATCGTACTTTGACCTTACGGCCACGTACTTTGCTGTCGGCAATGGAGTATTTAGAACTGCAAGAATCGCAGGTGATTTTCATCGTTTGTGGATCTCTCAAATGCTGCCGGCAGAAATTTCCCGGTCTAATTCAGGCTGGGACTCTAGCAAGAACGTTGCGGACTCGACAATTCCAACACGACAACTTCTTCTCTCAATTTCATTTTCAGCGCAAGTATTTCGATTCGTAGAATTTTTTGCCGCCTATCGGCAACAGGGGCGTTTCTTGGCCGCCACGTCTTTGAAGTTTTCTAGGAGCGCTCTGGGGCAGAATTTTGCTGATACGGGGAAGAGAAAAAGAGGAGAGGGCGGATATTTTTCTCTTGTCACTACAAATTGACAGTGCTCTTGGGCAGATTGACGAGTTTTGGCCGTAGAGCCGGTTTTTGTGAAACCTCCCTCCCCATCGAGGTCCTGATTATCTAGTGGCAGATGAAAACGCGGAATTGACAGGTTTTTTCCCTCGGTGATAGCGTGCCGCGCGGGTATTTTCCCCAGACAAGAAATGGTTTGAAGATGGGCTCTGGCTTTTCATTGAAGAGGCGTGTTTTTGCGTCGTTGGGTTGCGCGGCGGTGGCGCTCGGTACGGTATCTGCGTCAGCGCAGTCTTCGGAGACTCGTGTGGCCGCGGGTAATGGCGCGGGCATGGATACGCACCTGTTTCGTCCGGCTGTCGATACAAAGGGTTTCATTGCTGTGAACGGAACCGACGTTCTGACTGCCAATGGCTTTAGTTTCGGGATGTACCTGGATTGGGGACATACCCTGATGAGGACGAGTGACGATAGTATTCCGGAGTCCGCGACCGGTGAGGAATGTGCCGGCCCGAATGCTGCTGGATGTCAGCCCGGCGAAGTCGGCACAGCCGGCCAGGGCTCAAAAGCATTGATTGGTGATGCTTTCACAGGAACGATCACCGCAAGTTACGGAATCGCCAACATGGCGATCATCGGTGTGAGCTTGCCGATTACCGTGGCGATCGGTCAAGATCTCTATGGTGTGGGCCCGACGGGCGCGACCTACAATACCGGGCAATTGGACTCTCAGAAATTGACCACGGTCATTCCCCACGTCAAAGTGCGGATTTTGCGTCATACCGATTTTATCGGATTGGCCTTCGTTGGGCAGGT
>JAKVCH010000468.1 GCA_022447485.1 Polyangiaceae bacterium
TCATGTATGGTCGCCCCTTGTTCGTTCATGTGCGCCAATACGCGGTGGGTGGTTGGGATAACACTCTCTTTCAGAGAACCTAAGGGGGCTTGCCAAGAGCATCCGAAGTGCAGGGCCGAGTAGTAGCCATCAGCGAGTTGCGGTGTCTTGACGTAGTGGCTGTCAAGAAGCATTTCGACTCCGATATGGGCAGCGGCTCGAGCTGGTCCTTTTTTGACGCCGCGCGTTCGTAATTCTTTCACCAGCCGAGCATTCCAAGCGAGGAATTGAGGATGCTGATGAAAGACTTGGTCTGTTCGGCGATGTAAATCCGTCCCCAATAGCAAGGGATGATCGAGCGGAAATGCATCGATGATTTCAAATAATTGTCGCTCGAGAACTTCGGGTGCCGACATTTTGATCAAGTCTGGGAGCATGGCCCCAAAGGTAACCTGGGGCGAAACCCCCAAATAAACAGCCACCGCAGCGTGACCTAGATAGTTCATTTGGCAATTTTCATTTCATTTGAGGGAGCCGATTCATAGTTTCGCTCTGGAATGAATCTCATCTATAAGCCGCCCATGGGCTTTCAGATTCCAGAGCTTAGCATCGACTTTCGGCTGATCGATGTTCATTCATTCGGCAATAAGGCCTTCGCCCTTCGTTTTCAAGTCCCCCCGACCATGGTTTGGAGAGCGGGCCAGTATGTTTTTTTGCAGCTGCCGGAAAAGAAGAGCCCTGTGCCACTCTCCATTGCCTCAGCGAAGACCATCGATGGAGCAGAAATGGAGCTTTTGGTGGAGAAGAGAAATTTTTCGGAGAGTCTGCAGCAAGAGTTAGATCTCTTTCAGAGGCTGGGACAAGCGCCGACCGGAAGTGCTCTTGCTCGCCATCAATGGTTGGCATCGTCTCCCCAGGGAGACTCGATCTGGGCGAGGTGGAAGACAGAGCCTGAGACCGTACATTCCCTGTTAGTGGTTGGTATGGGCACAGGACTTTCACCGCTCAAGGCCACTGTTGAAGAAATGCAATTCTGCCAATCGGAAAGTCCGATCCTATTCTTACACGGGGCACGCTACGAAGATGAATTGCATTTTCGCCAACGACTTGAGCAAAGTATTGGTACGGAGCAGCTTCAGTATCTACCAACCTTAACTGAAGCGACGCTGCCTTGGCAGGGAATGCGAGGTCGAGTCTTTGACGCACTGAAGAACTCCCCACAAGGGCAACATGAATTGGTGGTCGGAGGCGTCAGTTTTCGGAAAGATTCCTACGTCTACGGTTGCGGCTCTGGTGAAATGACAGCGGAGTTAAAAAGCCGACTGATTGACTTAGGCATTTCTCCCGACCGGATTGTCGTTGAAGGATATTGAGCAGTGGCGAACGAAAAACCTCTTCTCACGCAGGTGAGAGTCGATAAGTATCTAACGGCAACTCGAATATTTAAATCAAGAACTCAAGCTCAGGATGCTTGCGAAGCTTCTCATGTGAAGGTGAACGGCAAGAATGTTCGTTCGAGCCAGTCAGTCAAAGTCGGTGACCGCATTGAGACTCGAGCGCCTCGAGGCGATGTTGTGATGATAATACTGGAGCTGGCCGAAAAACGGCAGTCTGCCCCGCGGGCTCGCGAACTTTATGAGGATCACTCTCCACCACCCGAAGAAAAGACCCGGGCGATTGGTCAACGAGACAGAGGTATGGGGCGACCAACAAAGGCCGACCGAAGAAAGCTGCAGCGATTTCGAGGTGGCTTTTAGTCTTCAGTCGCGGCCTTCCAGCTCGCTAATTCGTTGGGCAATTTGGTCGAGGGGGCTGACTTCGTGAGCGGCCCCGAGGTCAATCACAGCCCTCGGCATGCCAAAGATAACCGCGGTCTCGGCACTCTCAGCGATAATGTACCCTCCTTTTTCTCCCAATAATTTCGCACCCTCGGCGCCATCGCTCGCCATTCCCGTTAGTATCAAGCCCAGAGTTTGAGTCGGGCAGTGGGCGGCCGCACTGGCGAAGAGTCGATCCACGCTTGGATGAAATCGATCATCTCCACGAGCGGGGATAATTCTCACTCGCTGCAAAGCTCCAGGGCCAGGCTCGATTTCCATCGACTTGAAACCTGGACAGATGAAGACTTGTCCAGCCAGGATTTCGTCGCCGTCTTTGGCCTCTTTCACTTGGAGTGGGCAGCGACGGTTGAGCCTTTCCGCAAAAGTAGTCGTAAACTTATCGGGCATATGTTGCGCAATTAAATAGGCGGAGCTGCTCGTAGCGGGAATGGAGGAAAAGATCTCCATTAATGCGCTGGGGCCCCCTGTGGAAGCACCGATGACCACAATTTGTGAGGGTGCCCGACGGGAATAGGTTTTTCCTTCACCTGAGCTGCGCAATTGAGAAGAGCTGCGTCGCGGTGACTGAAAGCGTTCTACCCCTCGAAGCTGAAGAAGTTTACTGATGAGCTGCTCACGAATGCAGTGGTCACCAGGTTTGAGCACATCTGGTTTGGTAATGAAGTCGAGGGCTCCAAGCTCTAAGGCAGTAAATACATTTTCTCGCTGAGCATAGCTGGAGATAATAATTGTTGGCAGGGGACTTTTTGCCATCAAAATTCGTAAGAAGGTAAATCCGTCGATCTTCGGCATCTCGAGGTCGAGAGTGATGACATTGGGCTGACAGACTCGCAGCAGCTGGAGCGCCTCTTCGCCGTTAGCTGCTTTACCAACAACCTCAATACCAGAGATGCCCTTGAGCATATCCGAGATGCTGCGCCGATTGACCGCCGAATCATCAACGACGAGCACCCTCAAGCTGATATCTTTTGGCGAACTCATCGATGGTTTCTCTCGAGTGGTGAGTGGGTAGCGGCTCGACGGTAAGCAATATCCTTTTCTAAAGAGACCGATTCAAAAGGAGATGGTGTCGTGAGCAGGTTTTCGGAGTGACCCAGGAACAAATGAGCGCCAGGAATGAGCCGCTCATGAAAGTGTTCAATCACTTGATGTCTGGAGTTATCTGCAAAGTAGATCAACACATTTCGACAGAATATGGCGTCGACGCGGCCAACTTGTCGAACTTCCTGGGGGTCGAGGAGGTTAATCGGGCGAAAGTGGCAGATTCTTTTCACTTCTTCGGAAATAGCCAGGCCATCCGGGGTTGGGGAGAAGTACTTTCTTTTGAGACGAGCCGGGGTCGAGCGAAAGGAATGATCTCGATAAATTCCTCGTTCTGCGAACTCGATTCGTGAGCGACAAAGGTCACTGCCAATCACAGAGAGACGGACTCCGCTGGTCAAGCCACTTTCTATCAGGGAAATAGCAAGGGTGTAGACCTCCTCACCTGTGGAACAGC
>JAKVCH010000469.1 GCA_022447485.1 Polyangiaceae bacterium
CCGTGGCCCTAACTCTCGAAACTCGTCGCAGCTGACCTCGTAATTCGCCACGGTCAATCTCAACTCGTCTTCGCTTCTTGGAAACTCCAAATACTCCGCAAAGCCGTAAGATTTCGCAAAAACAACTGAGTTATCACCACCCAAGCTAACGACTAATTTGTCGGGATTCTCGGTGCGACAGCTGATCAGCGAAATAACCCCTAGGAGCAGAGCAAAGCACCGAGAGCTCTGCCTTTCAGCGAAGCTCAAACTCCGATGAAGAAAATAGTTCATCCGGCCTCGTCTGCTCGAGGCACAAAAGGCCAAGCTTGCTCGATCAGAGGCAGCAAGGACGATGTCAGCCGATGACGCAAATGAGCGGCTGTTGGTCGCTCTTTGGGATCTCGACGCAAGCAATCTCGGAATAGCTTCGCCAGAGCCTCACAGCGCGGGTCGGAATAGATGGCTTCCAAAGCCGGAAGCCAGCCATCATGAGCCACATGCTGAGAGACGACCGCCATTTCGTCAGGGCCATCGAAAAGGAGTTTTCCCATCAACATCTCGTAGGCTAGGCAACCAAAACTATAAATATCGGCCGCGCACGGATCGGCCTCGACTCCTTCTGGTAAGACGCCCAGCACCTCGGGAGAGGTATATTCGAGAGTTCCACAGCCAGGGCGTATCTTGCGGCCGCTCAAACCAAAGTCCACCAAGACGGGTGTCGTGCCGCCCCGCAGGATGACATTTGACGCTTTCACATCGAGATGTCCGACGCCTACACCATGCATGGCTTCGAGACCCGCAAGAATACCGTCCAGGTAAGTAATCACCTTTTTAAGCGTGAGACTTTTGGCCACCATTAAGCGATCGAGGGGCTTTCCGCGAATCAGCTCCATCACTAAAATCGGCTTTGGTCGGGCGCTCAGGTCAAAGGTCACGAATCGCGCCAGGTTTTCGTGTTGAGGTAGCGACAGTAACGCTCCCGCCTCATCACGAAACATATGATTAAATTCAGACTCAGACATGCTCCGGGCCGTCGCCGGATCGAACTCCGGTACCTTCAGAGCAAAAGCTTCTGCAGAATTGGAATTCTTCTCCTCAATTCTTCGAGCGTAAAAAACCGAGCTCACGCCACCAGCCCCCAGGGGTCGCACGACGTAGAAAGAGCCGATGGTGCGCCTCGGTAACAACCACGCCGGCAGGGCCGCTTTACGATTTCCTAAAGACACAGCTAGGCTTGTCGGTCGACTTTGCAGGGGCAATTGATGGAGACCAAAAGCAACGTGCTCCACAGCCAAGCGAAGCGGCTCTGGCAGCCCCTGGACCATCTGCTCTGCAGAGCGACTCAGCTCATCGCCATCAAGCGCTAAGTCTTGAGAAACAGCTTGTTCGGCGAGGTGAAAGAGATCGGGAACACCAGCATCTTTCTGTCTCGCCTCGACCTTTTCACCGAGTACCCGCCGTTGGGCCCCCTGCAACATTTCGGTCAAGTCTTCGAGGGATTCTCCGAGCTCTAACAAGGCAGCAGGAGTACCCTCTCTTGAGATGATCAGCTCTGAAATACCTGTTGCGACGGCGATCTGCTCCAAGGCGCGTCCCAAGCGGAAAAAAACGCGACGCAAGGCCTCTGCCTGGTATTCTCCGCCACCAAATACGCCTTGACTCAAGGCCATTAACCTCTCGACGCGACGCAATGACTCTTGAGATTGAGAGACTCTCGCTCTCTGGGGTTCCAAGGAAAAACTATTGGTCACCGTCGAGATATCGGCACCTGCCTCAAGAAGCTCCGGGCTCATAAAGTGGGCCAGCGCAGCCAGGGGAGCGCTGACCTCTGGAAGAGTAGACGCTTCTGCCATCGTGGAAACACTGAAAGGATCTGTCACCTGATCGGCTATCACAAGAACCAGGTCGCTAGCTCGCATGACCCCCTCCCGCACCGCTGCATCGATGGAGCGAGCCAGGGCGGCACACAACAGGCGATGCACTCCAGCATCTGGTCCTTGAGCAAGACGACCCAAAAGAATTCGCGTACTCCGCTGCAGCCTTGCGCCAACAGGGGAGCTACCACCTTGCTGCGTCGCCCCACTTTCCGCATCGACCAAGTGCAGCAGGACCCGAAGACGTCGCTGGTCAGCAAGCCCAACTTCTCGAGACCAATGAGTGCGCCCAGCCGCTTGAATCCCTCTTAGAACCCAATGGCTCATCCGCGTCTGCAGAGCTTGCATTGAATCCACCACACCCCCGCTTGCCCCTGGCGGTCGGGCTAAAAGAAGCAAATGAGACAAAGCCGCTGACTCAAATGCGCCAGCATCGAGGTCTGTCACCGCCGCCGCTACGGTGGCAAAAGAATCCGCTTCTTCCGGATCGACAGATTCAATAAAGACCGCTTCATCATGAGCTTCATTCATCGCTGTAACGGCGCATTGATAAGCTTCTTTGGCTCCATCTAATTCAAAAGAGCGCAGGGCCTCCGCCACGAGAGAGGACAGGGAACGGTTGGATTCGTCTTGCCCAAGCAGGCTCAAAGCTCTCGAGGCCATCGCTCGTTCAAGGGGCGACTGCTTGCGAACGACTTGCAATAACTCATCCCTCAGTTCCCGGCGACTTTCGCTCGCGAATTGAGAGTCTCGAATGGATGACAATACTTCCGTGAGGGCAAATTGAGTCCCTTTAAATTGACCCTTGACCAAGTAGCTGACTAACCCCTCAGCAAACTCGGGATCGGCCTCGTAAAGTCGAGGCACCGCGAGAAAGATAACGCTTGCTAGGCCCGGATCTTTTTCGATCAGTGGGCCTTGAAGAACAGCCTTCACGGAAAGACGCGAATCTTCGTCTTCGACGACATTGCTTGCGGTGAGTGAAACCAAGCCCCGCCGCCAATGGGTCACCCCCAATTGAACATCCAGATCAGCGTTGACCTGATCGCGTACTTTTTCGGAAAGAGCCGCAACGATCCCCCTCGCCACAGCCGCATGACGCCAAACCAAGGGCTCGCGGTCAAAGAGTAGGCGTTGAAAGACATCTGAAGACAGCTGGGGCAAAAGAAGCGCCGTTGGCTGAGGATCGCCTAATTGTTGACGGAATAAAGCCTCCCGAGCCGCGTGCTCGAGAAGTAAAGCCGCCAAGCGCCGAGCCGGTAACGCACCGGTCGAGTTCGCGACCAGCCACTCATGGCGCGTATCCAAACGAGTCACGAGCGAAAAGCAAAGAGGCGCGACATTGACCTCTGTACCCACGGGCAAATCGACCGCTAAAGCGACTCGCGCCCGTAGAGTTGGCGTGAGAAGCGGACTAGCTGTGCCCAAGGCCATGCGAGACGCCACAGCCACAAATG
>JAKVCH010000047.1 GCA_022447485.1 Polyangiaceae bacterium
GGGTGCACTTTTGGCGATATTTTACTTCCTCTTGCCGCGATCTTCAGCTGGTGAACTCATCTTGCCAGCGTGGTCAGACTTGTGGGCGGGTGGGCGTTCACTTGAGGTGGCTCCGGACCCAGAGGGCGTGACTCCAAAAGCTGATTCCAAAAGCTGATTCAAGTTGGTCAGCCTTTCGGCCCGGTTAAAATGTTCGGTTAATAAGAAAGCGCACCCACTGTTCACTTTAGCAACGAGATTAAAACTGAAGAAAATTGCACCTATTTGGTAGCGGGAGCGACCATGGACTGAGCTTGTCGCCTTCACGGAATGGGACCATGAAACAATCATGCTTCCCCTACCTCGCAGCCTAGAATTAGGTGAGACGTTAATCTTTGTGGACAGCGTCCAAGAGATATTACTCGATGTGCCCCAAGACTTTTCAGGTAAGAGTGGCCGATTAGGTGGGGGCTACGTCGATCTTTCTTTTCAGGCCTGGCGGGCGTTGGCAGATTTGTTCGCTGACGACTTAGAGCGATGTGGTCGGGTGCGGCCTCCTATTCGGGCAGAGCAAGAGGCTTCTTCTCTTGACCAGGCAGCGGGATATCAGATTACGTTTCGCTATCAGGCCAGCGTTGGCGATGGGCAGGGAGCAGAAGAGGCTTACCGAATTAAGGTGGAGCCGAATTCTATTCTTGTGGAGGCGAGTCATCCCCAGGGTGCGTTTTATGCGACGCGCAGCTTATTGCAGCTTCTATTGAACGGCTGCAGCGTAGGAACAGTCGTCGAAGACCAGCCACGCTATGGTTGGCGTGGTGCCCATCTCGATGTGTCTCGCCATTATTACCCAGTGAGTTTCATCAAGAAGTTTATCGACTGGTTGGCATTACTTAAGCTGAATGTCTTTCATTGGCATCTGACAGACGACCAGGGTTGGCGTATTGAGATTGACGCATTTCCGCGACTAATTGAGGTTGCGTCCAAACGAAATTCTTCAGTACCACTCAGTGCCGGCTACTACTCGAAAGCAGAGGTACGAGAGATCGTTGATTACGCTCGTGAGCGCTATGTCGAAGTGATTCCTGAGATTGAGCTGCCTGGGCATGCGGTGGCAACTTTGGCCGCCTATCCAGAGCTGGCGTGCGTGGCTAAGAACTATGCAGTTGAGACGAATTGGGGGATCTTTAAAGACGTGTATTGCGCGGGAAGTACCCAGGTGTTTGAGTTTCTTGACACGGTGCTCGAGGAGGTAATCGAGCTCTTTCCCTCTCGCTACGTGCATATTGGTGGCGATGAGGTGCCAAAAGAGCGCTGGCGAGAATGCACGAAATGTCAGCAGCGTCTTTTGGATGAGCAGCTGGCGAACGAAGAAGAGTTGCAGTCTTGGTTTGTCAGTCGCATGAGCCGTTTTTTGAGCGAAAGAGGTCGCCAACTAGTCGGCTGGGATGAAATCTTGGAGGGTGGTCTCGCCGAGGGGGCAACGGTGATGTCTTGGCGTGGGACTGAAGGCGGTGTGAAGGCCGCGCAGATGGGTCACGATGTAGTAATGAGCCCAACGTCGCATTGCTATTTAGACTACAAGCAAAGTGATGATGAAGATGAGCCTGGAGCTTGGTTTGCCCCAGCCTTGCCGCTTGAGGATGTCTACGCATACGAGCCCACGCCCAAAGAATTGAGCGCCCGGGAAGCCGAACATATCTTGGGCGTCCAGGGGAATATTTGGACAGAGCGAATGCCCACGGAGGCTCAGGTTGAATTTATGGCGTTTCCGCGACTGTGCGCGATTGCTGAGGTTGGCTGGTCAAGCGATGAGAAGAACTTTGCCGACTTTCAACAGCGCCTGAAGAAGTACTGTGAATTACTAGATATCTTCGGGCTGAGGTATCGAGGCTCGTCAGAGGCGCGACCTTTAATTCCAACGGAAGAAGAAAAAGAGCAGCATCGACGGGCGATGATTGATCGGCAAAAGAGCCAGTCTGTCGCGGCCTATTCGTAACGCCGTAGAAGGTGCCTGCCGCGGGGGGCTTCTTTCTCGAATGCTTGAATGCTAGACCTCCTGCATGCCAGAGGTTGCTGAACGAGATTCAGAGGATGGTGCTATTCCGTCTTCGGGAGCACGGTCTTCTGCGGAGGCTGGCGCGGAGTTCAAGGAGTGTAGTCCTCCCCGAGCGAGTTGGTTAGCAGCTGTGACGCTCTTTGCGCCTCTTTCACTATTCGCAGAAGTTTTGATTCGTAAAACCCACCATCGACCTCTCGGCGCGATGACCTTTGCCCTGGTTGCTGTCCTGAGCTGGGTTGGAGCAGAATTACTCTCAAGGCGTGGAGCTTCCGTCGTGAGCCCCGCGCGGGCGCGGTTTCGAAGTCTGTTGTGGCTGATAGGAGGAGCTACCAGCCTATTGGTTCTCTTTCGTGCTCTCAATTCGCCTGACTTAAATGACGAAGTCGAAGCAATCGAGTCTGAGGTCAGCGAGGTCGAAAATTCGTTGACGTCACCTTGAAGAATCGACGATATTTTGTGTCCTGATTTTAATCAGCAAGGAATTTTTTCCGTCTAATGTGCATCGATTCGTTGGATCGGCTGTGACTTTTGACGCGATTGATTGACAGTCGTCGGACCGAACTTAGGTTTTACTCATTGCCCTTGAGTTTCACCCCGGGAGTACGATTTTGTCGATTCTATCTCAGATACGCCTAGCCATTCTTCTTTGTGTTGGCGTTTTGGGGGTGGGCAGCATGGACAGCGCTCTGGCAGCCGTGAGCGACACCCATGGTACTTCCAATGCTGAACGAGTCGCGGCTGCGGAAATTTACCTCACTCCGGATGATGCTCAAGCGGAGGGTGGCAGCCTACCTCCGGTTCCGGAAGAGTTTCTCTCTCGAGATCTAGGCTGGGCTCGTTTTGCAGCTCACCCTGCGATCATCTCGCAAGTAGAACAATTAGTAGAAGCCGCACCGCAGATGCGTGATCGCTTGAGGACAATTTTGGGGCCTGGAGTTTTGGAGCACGTAGAGATTCGTGTCGGTCGAACACCTTCAGAAATGAAGCAGCTGGCGCCCGAAGGGAGCCGCCCTCCCCACTACGCTTCCGGTTTAGCCTATTCTGATTTGCATCTCGTATTACTCACAGAAGAGCCGCTCTACCCGGGAGAGCGTTTTGATTTACGCGAAACGCTTTTCCATGAGTTGGCGCATATCGCCCTGCATGATGCCATTGGGCGAGAAAATATTCCTCGCTGGTTTAATGAGGGTTTTGCTATCTACGCTTCCGAAGAAGCTGCCTTTGCCAGGGTGAGGAGCTTATGGATCGGCACCGTATCTGGAAATCTGTTGCCTCTATCCCAGCTTTCCCGCAGTTTTCCTTCGGATTCGGCGGAGGTATCTCTCGCCTACGCCCAATCGGCCGATATGTTGCGCTTCCTACAGAGAGCGGGAGAGGAGCATCGTTTTTCTTCATTGCTGAGCCGCTTGGCCGATGGCCAAGAGTTTCATTCAGCGATTGCCGATGCATATGCGACCGACCTCTTCAGCCTTGAGAAAGAGTGGCATCAGCAGCTCCAGCAACGTTACAGTATTTGGCCTATTCTTTTTGGAGGCTCCCTCGTCTGGGTGTTTGGGTTTGTATTGATCGTTCTGGCCTATACAAAACGTCGAACTCGTGCTGAGAAAAAGTTAGCTCGTTGGGCACAAGAAGAAGCTCAGGAGGATTATCGGCTTGCTTTAAGAAAAGCCTGGGAGGCTCATCTGCGCCAGCAAGAGCTCAAAGAGGGAGAGCCCTCTTCATCGATACCTCCCCTCTCTCCTCGAGTTTGGCCGGTGGTTCATCATCGTGGCCAACGCCATACCTTGCATTGAGCAGCGGCCATTGATGGGCCGCGATTGGGCGCGGCCATTGGTGGGCCGCGATTGGGCGCTGGCTTTCGGAACCTAGGGTCGCTGAATTTCAGGCAGGGAATCTACGTGATCCTCTTCGAGTCGTCTGCAGTTGTGGACGACTTCTCGGAATACGCTGCGGACCGCCTCTGCATCGAGAGGAGCCTCTGCGTCCGCAGCAAGGCGTTGAAAGAGGGCTTCTTCGCGAGCTGGATCGTAGACGGGGAGATCTTTGATTCTCTTGAGATCGCCGACTCTCATGACTATTTCGGCGCGCTTCTTGAGCACGCTCAGAAGTTCGTGATCGAGGCGATCAATCGCGTCGCGCAATTTTTTGAGTTCAGGGTCGTCGAGCACTGGGCAGAACTTACAAGCAGAATTCAAGCAAGTCGAGAGGCAGAGGACGCTTCCTCTTCAAGTTGAAGCACTGATGAAGATGGCTTTTCCCGCTGTCGGCACCCCATCACCGGACGATGGTTGGGCAGCCAAAAACGACGCGAGCTGCAGAGACAACTCCTTCGCTGAGAAGCTCACAGGAATTACCGTGAAATTCGATCGTGCTCTCTTCAAGGGTCCAACCGTGATCGGGGTCTTCGGCGACGAAACTTGAGCCGAGCCAGACATTGACGGTTGATTTTGACATCGGCGTTTCTGCGAGAGTGAGGCGGCAGGGATCGCTGGCGTCTTCACTGATCGCGCTCAAGGCGTCGATCAGCTCGTCGTTTTCTTTTGCGTCGAAGTAGGCTTGCTCGCCGTCCCGCTCGGCTCCGCCAGCTTGTGCCAAGAGGCTCAGAACCTCTTGTTCCTCTTCCGTACTCGGTAGACCAATGATGCGGGTCTTCACGCCTTCATCGGCGAGTTCTTCGATGAGCTCCCGCGAGTAATCATCATCAAAGCAAAAGGAGGCCGGCGATGGAAAGTCCTGATTGGCTGCTTCAGGGGCACAACAATTCAAATCAGGGCCGCAGCTCGGTGAGGGAGGAATGCCGCAGCGGTCGATATCGCAGCGAGCGGCCGGGTTGCAGTTTGGCGCGCCGTCTGTGAGGAGAAGGAGGGTCTTTTCTCCTTCAGTCGCTAAAATTGAGTCTTTTAAGCTGGCCAATGTCGGGCCGAGGGGCGTACCGCCTCGGGCGCTTAAGTTCGTCAGTTTTTGGGTAAAACTGGCTGAAAAGTTCTTGGCCGCAGAGCTTTCCTCGCAAATATCTTCTCGCGTTAGTGGGGCGATGAGCTCAGTGCCAACTCCACAACTGTCTGGAATGCTCTCGTCGGTATCGTCACCAGGAAACGATGCGAGGCCAAAGTGGAGTGTGTTGCTCAATCGGTTTTTTAATTCGCGAATTGCAACAACCGCGGCGTTTAACTTGACTTCGCCGGACTCGAGGCGACTCGCCATGCTTCCTGATGTATCTAATAAGATAAAAAGGGTTGGCTGCAATGACGCGACCTCCACCGTTTCAGTTCCGCAGAGAGAGGTGGTGTCGAGATCGGGTAATTCTGCGCAGACGCTCTGAGCCGTCACCGTGAGTCCCGGGCTCGAAGCTCTGGCCGCGGCTTCTTCATTGGCGGCGAGTCCATTAAAAAGAGCGGGGCGTTCTTCGGGCGTGCATGCCCCCAGGAACGATAGGAGTAAAAGGGACTTGACGCTTCGCAAGAGAGTGGAGCTTTTTCGTCTGCGAGAGGGTGTTTCTTTTGCGGCGAGATCTGTCGAGCGGGCTGGCGCGAGTTCGCCGTTACTGGAGGAGCGGAGGTCGTCCTCGGTTAGAAAAGAAAAGCCCATAGTCTTTGAGAGCGTAGCAGAGGCTGTGCGGGAGGCTCAGAAGAGAGCTTCCATTTTTTTCAGGTCAGAAGAGCGTATAAAGTTTTCGTGGGGCGAATTCTTCATTTACTTGGCCTGTGGGCAGTGATTTTCCTGGCTTTGGGCGTGATCGAACCAGACGTAAGTGAATCACCTACATCGAGTGCGACGAATCCTGCTGAGCCGAACTCCTTGACCGTCACGGTAGTCCGAGAGGCTGATGCCGTCCCTCTGCCAGCCGTACGAATCCACGCTTATCGAATTGATCGTGCTCGCTACTATCCGCTCCCGGTCGTTGAGAGCGATGACCAGGGAAAGTTTGAGTTCTCCCTTGCTTCTGGAGAATATTTTTTCGTCTTGGATTTGGAGGGCTACGCGCGGGTAGATCGTCGTCTGAGCCTCGAGAGCTCTGAAGTTCTGGAGCTCACGATGCAGAGTGGTCACCAGCTTGAAGTCGAAGTTTTGGGTGCAGAAGGTCCCTTGACTGACGCCACGGTTTTACTGCGTTCGGAGGGTTCCTCGCGAGAAGAGGCACCGTGGGGAGGAAAGACAGGTGCGGACGGTCGCTTGCTTGTTCAAGGGTTGCCAGTCGGGCCTTGGGACCTTTCTATCTATGCTCCCGGCTATGAGCCCTACTCCGCGCCGGTCGAGGCCAATACTTTGGTGCGCTTGCGTCGCGTTCAAGGCCTGAAGATTCGAGTGACTCGAGAGGGCGAGATGGCACCTTATGCATTGGTTCATCTTGCTGGAACCGCGCTTTGGCCCGCTCGCACAATCAAAACAAATCATGAAGGGCGGGTCACACTGACCGGTTTAGATGTGGGGCAATATCTCGCATATGGCGAATTAGATGGACAGATCAGTAAGCTTGTTCGTGAGATCGAGCTAGCACCTGGAAGTGATGCTCAAGAAGTCGAGCTGCAATTAGAGCCGGCCTTTCAGGCGACGATTTCTGTCGTCGACGAAGAGGGGCTTGCTGTACCGAATGCTCGCCTCACTTGGAGTGAATCGGGGGTCGATTTTTTCTCCATTTCAAGAGAAACAAACGCTCAAGGGGTGGCCGTCTTGGGGCCACTGTGGGCTCTACGGGGCTTCCTTCGTGTAGCGAGCGAGGGCTTCATGACGGCCTTTGTGGAAATAGATCCATCGGGTGCCCAGGAAGTCGTTTTGATAAAGAGCGGCCGCGTAAGCGGACGTATTCTTGATCAGCGAGGGTTACCTGTCGCTGGTGCTGCTGTGGAGGTGATTGGTTCCACAAAGGATGGCTTACCAATTGATGTTAGCTGGCGTTCCCAAGAGGTTGAGGAGGCCTACTTTCAATGGTCGCAGCAGTCGTCAGTGCTGTTGCCTGCGGGTGAATTAGGGGTGATGCTCGGGCCAATACCACCGTTGCCATTGGTGCAGAATAGCCGGGCAATAGCTGCTCAGCAGGACCGTGCGGGGGCTCTTTTGACAACGGGTGCGGATGGTCGGTTCGAGATCAGTAATGTTCCACCAGGCCGTATTATCGTTCTCGCCCAGCATGACGAATATTTAGAAGGAAAAAGTCAGGAGTTGCTTCTGGAGCCCGGTGCTGATGTCGAAGTTGAATTGCGGCTGGCACGCGGGCAGCCTCTGAAGGGGCGAGTGCTGGATGACCGGGAATTTCCCGTAGAGAACGCACGCTTAGTCGTGAGCGGCGAAGGCTTTGAACGAGTGGTTCGCTCAAGTTCTGATGGCAGTTTTGCTCTTTCCTCAGCTCCAGAGCGCGTCAGTATTTTAGTATTTCTTCGGGAAGAGCCCTTAGTGCCCGCCTTGCGGTACCGTGTTGCGGCTCAGCAGCGCTCCGAGGAGATTCGCTTAATTTTACCAGCCCCTCGTGCTGCCTTGAGAGTGCGTACTGTGGACGCAAACCGAGAGCCGGTTTCGGGTGTGCGGGTTGTTTTTCGATCTCAGCAGGTGGAGGAGCCTCGGCGGATGACTCGCTTTACTGACGCGGATGGTTGGGTGGAGTTAAAACGGATCGTAGGGTTGAAGGGCGAGTTAGAAGTGAGTCGCGCTAGCTACATTCCAGTACGAAGATCACGACCGGGCTCGAATTCGGTGAGTGCGCCGCAGGAGCTGCTGGTGGTTCTTGAGCGCGCTATGGAGTTGCGAGGAGTTGCCTTTGGAGTACGGGGCCGCCTCCCGGCCGCTCAAGCTCGCGTGGTGTTGAGCGGGCGTGGAAAATCCTCTCTTACGGTCACAGACGATATGGGCCAATTCCAATTCAAGGATACGGCGCCTGGAAGGTTTGAACTTGAGATAGAACACGCAGAATACGGTCAGTACGAAGGCTCGATCACGGTGCCTAAATCAGCGGGGGCAATCGTCGATTTGGGTCGTTTTCAGCTTCGACCGCCCCGAGAAATTCGCGGGACTGTTGTGGATATCTCTGGCCAGACGGTGGCCGGAGCTTTGATAGGCACAGACAGGCTCTCTGCCTATCTGCCCTTAGGAGGCAGAAGTCGTCATCTTGCCGTCAGCGATGCAGAGGGAAGATTTGTCCTGCAGATGCCACGAGATGGTTCTGATTATCTTTTTGCAGCCTTACCAGGTCAAGCCGTTGGCTTTGGAGAAGCGTTGAATTTTGAACAAGATCCAGATGTCGTCGACGAATATGAAATACTCTTGGATCGCGTAGACCGCATTAGCCCAGAGCAGAGAGGTACTCTTTTACTGACCTTACATGAAGAGGGGCGCGGGATAGAGATTTACGCTTTGGGTTCTAGTGCATCGATTCGTCGGGCCTTACGCGTTGGCGATAGAATTCTGGAGATTGATGGCGTGATGCCGAGAGACATCCCTCAAGCAAGGTCCTTACTCTCCGGTCGGGTTGGGTCGGAAGTCGTTCTCCTTCTGCAGCGTGGTTCTCAGAAGCTCGAATTAGCACTGGAAAGAGAGGGTTTTCGTCAGTGAGTGGTTGAACAGCCCTCAGGGCTGTTTCGTCCCTACTTTGGCGACAATATCAAATTCGACATCAGCCGTTTTGGCGACTTTTGCGCCGAGAGCACTCAGGGTCTTTTCAGCTAAGATGCCAAACGCTTTTCTGGGGTGCACATCGTGTTGGGCGAGACTGACCGGCAGAGGCTTTTCATTTTCTGCTTTGAGTCCGGTGAGTACGCCGTTTTCGTATTGAAAGGAGAGCAAGAGCGGCACTTCGTGATTTGTGATGCGGCCGTGTAAACGCAACGTAGCCTGGGCTGTCGCAGAAACTTTTGTCGTAGTGCCTTTGAGTCCCTGGAGACTCTTGGCCGATAGATCCTTCAGACTGTGAATCTGAAACTCGAGATAGCGATTTTTTTCGACTTCTTCTGAGGGACCATCCTCAGAAATTTGAAGCCAGGTTCGCATATGCTCATTTTGCAAATCGCTCTTTTTTAACTCACCATAGTCCTCTTCTTCAGAGCTACGCTTTTCCTGATAGATGGTCAGCTTTTTTAGATCGACTCGCGCCAACGCTGTGCTCTTGGCCAGGTCTTTCGCATCCACGTAAAGAGTGCCAGCAACAGAAAGAGGCGCCCGACCAGTAATTTTTTCCAGTGCTGCATTCATCTGAAAAGAAACCTGACTGGCCTGGCTATCGATCTGCAGAGGGATCGCTTCTTGCTCCTTTTTCAGCTCTTCTTGGAGCATCTTGCCTTCGGGAGCCAGCTTCTCGGGCTTGGTCTTGGAGCAGCCGTTGAGGTGGACAGCCAAGGCCAGTAGAGGCAAGACGTATAGATGGCGAGTTACTTTCATGATCTTCCTTCTTTGAGCGTACGGACAACCGCCGTTGGCTCCGTGAAGAGATCTACGAAGTGTACTCCGATCGGTTTCAGAGAAGGAGATGCCGATTCTCAAACCCTATCGAGTTAAGTCGATAGGAACGGGAGGGATCATGCGAGCGCGTTCCGCTCGTCTTCTGGAACGGCGCTGGGTTTCAGTCTGTGTCAAAGACGTCTTCAGGCTCGGAGGTGTCACCACCGGGAGAGCTCATGAAGAGCAGAGGCACAACACTCATACAGAAGACGAGGGTGCCGACGATTTTTGCGAGCGTAAGAATTCCGTTTTCGTACATTGCTCAGCGAAAGATACTCATCGACGGCCGAACTGCAAGGTCAGGCGAGCGCGATTTTGACTCCCAAACCGATGTTCAGTGGAAGAAGGGTGGGGCTCTGCTTCTAAAGAAGGATTTCGACCTTGGCAGAACCTCTGAGGCTTAGAGATATTGTTTCAAATGCAATTTGGCGATGGTGGTTCGCTGCATATTGCTTGTGCCCTCGTAGATCGCTCCGATTTTTGCGTCTCGGTATAATTTCTCTGCTCCGTATTCCTTCGTGAAGCCTACGCCTCCGAGTAGCTCTACCGCTCGAGAAGCATTGCGCTCAGCCACTTGCGAGGAAAAGAGCTTCGCCATCGCTGCGGCTGCGACGAAGTCTTCACCGGCGTCTTTTAGTCGTGCTGCGTTGTAGACCATCAGTCTGGCTGCCTCCCAATCTGTTCGCATTTCGGCGAGTTCGTATTGAATGGCTTGAAATTCGGAAAGTTTTTGCCCGAACTGCTCCCGTTCGCAGACGTGTTCAGTTGCGATACGCAAGGCACCAGCGGCGAGGCCGACCATTTGAGCCCCAATACCAATCCGTCCTTCATTGAGGGTTTCGATAGCGACTTTATAGCCCGTACCTACTTCCCCCAGAAGAGCATCTTCGCTGATGTCGACGTTTTCTAGGGAGAGGGGACAAGTGCTGGATGCTCTGATTCCTAATTTATCTTCTTTCTTCTCGATCTGAAAACCCGGAGTTCCACGCTCGACGAGAAAAGCTGAAATCCCTCGATAGCCAGCTTCTGGATCAGCGTTGGCGAAGATAATGAAAAGATCTGCTTCCCCGCCATTGGTGATCCACAATTTTGAACCGTTCAACCTCCAACCTGTGGCGGTCTTCTTTGCAGTACTTTTGAGCGCAAACGCATCGCTACCGCTGGCTGCTTCACTCAGTGCATAAGCGCCGACCGTGTCGGCAGCGAGCCGAGGTAGGTAGCGCTCTTGTTGAGCTGGACTAGCAACACGAAGCAGGGTGTTGGCGACGAGGGTATTTTGCACGTCGACGAGAACCGAAACGCTTGGATCAAACTCAGCCAATGCCTCAACGACAAGAATCGCGTCGAAAAAGCTGGCTCCGGCTCCACCGTGGGCTTCAGGAGTTTCGATACCCATCAGGCCTAATTCAAAAACACCTTGCCATACGGCCGGGTCGATGGCCCCTGCTGCATCCATTTGGCGGACTCGGGGGGCAATTTCTTGGCGGGAAAAGTCGAGAACTGCCTGGCGGAGTAGCTTTTCGTCTTCGCTCAGGATGGTGAGAGCACTGGAAGGCTGCATTCTCTCATGAAATGCTGGATCCTGGCGGTCGGCAAGTGGTCGAGCGAGGAAGCGAGTGGTAAGGGGGAGCAGCATGAGGTCGCGGAGAGCGACAGCGTTAGAGAGACTTTCATGGCAGGAAACAGTTACGGTCAATCCCTTCGAATCACCACTGCTGGCGAAAGCCACGGGCCGGGAAATACGGTCATTATCGATGGCTGCCCTGCTGGTATTGAATTAAGCGTGGCCGATCTGGTGGTCGACTTAGATCGACGAAAACCAGGTCAGAGCAAGGTCGTGACGCAGCGGAAGGAATCAGACACTCCCGAGATCTTGTCAGGGGTTTTTGAAGGCAAAACTACGGGTACGAGCATTGCTATTCTCGTTCGCAACGAAGATCAGAAAAGCCGCGACTATACTGAGATCAAAGATAAGTATCGGCCTGGTCATGCTGACTTCACTCTTGATGCTAAATATGGCCGACGTGACTATCGCGGTGGCGGGCGCTCGAGCGCTCGTGAAACGGTGGCGCGGGTTGCGGCTGGAGTGGTCGCTAAGAAAATTTTGAAGCAGTTTTTGGGCGCAGAAGTCCTTTGTTACGTCAAGCAAGTCGGCCCAATCATCGCTGAGGTGGACACGGCCCAGGTCACGATGCAGCAAATTGAGACTCTGCCGAATGGGGAGCCTAATATTGTTCGCTGTCCAGATCCCCTCGCTGCGGAAAAGATGGTCGAGTTGATTCAAGAGGTTCGCAAGGACCAAGATTCAATTGGCGGCGTGGCGGAGATTGTGGCTCGGGGCATACCAGCCGGTTTGGGCGAGCCTGTTTTCGATAAGTTGAAAGCCGACCTAAGCAAAGCTCTCTTTAGTTTACCCGCAGTCCTCGGCGTGGAGTACGGAGTTGGTTTTGGCTGTGCGACTCTTCGTGGCTCTGAGAATAATGATATTTTCAAGAAAGAAGTCGCGCCGGATGGTACGACGAAGATCTCCACGGAGACCAATCGCCATGGTGGAATCCTTGGCGGTATTTCTAGCGGTCAGCCGATTGTGCTGCGTGCGGCGATTAAGCCGACGAGCAGCCTATCAAAGGAGCAGCGCACGGTGGATGCAGCTGGTGAGGAGACCGTCATTCGAACGAAGGGAAGGCATGACCCTTGTTTATTGCCTCGCTTTGCTCCCATGGGCGAAGCAATGGTCGCCCTAACTCTAGCGGACCATTTTTTGCGTCAACGAGCTCAGAACTTTAGCTCGGAACTCTGAATCACCCTTTTCACTTGCTGTGAATCTGTTTGAGACATTCACACGTCGTCGGAAGACAGCACGCTGCCTACTCAGCCTAGTTTGAGATGCTTAGGCACGCTGCAGCCGCGAAGGGCACGCTGCCTATTCAGCCCAGTTTGAGATGCTTAGGCACGCTGCAGCCGCGAAGTGCACGCTGCAGCCGCAAAGAGT
>JAKVCH010000470.1 GCA_022447485.1 Polyangiaceae bacterium
TACGCAGGCGGCGATATTCAGGCCGCGATGGTTTTGGTCCCCGGTGACGCCAATGGTGCGCTGAACTACGATTTTTGTGTCAGCTCCCTCACTTTGGGGAGTGCCTCCGGAGGCGGGGCGAATCAAGGCTCTGGGGGTAATGCGGGTACAGGCGGTTCGACCAATACTGGTGGAGAAGACTCAGACGCCGAGGCCTTGAGCTGGAATAACGGCTGGATCGACGGAGGCGGCAATATGGTGGGGATTCAGGGTGCTTTCTTCACCTTCGCCGATAACAAAGACGACGCCGGAATGGCCACGGGCACAGGCACAACGATCGCGCCGAGTTCTTATGACACTGCGGCACAGACAGTATTTGCGCCTCTGGGACAGCCGCTCAGGTAGATACCAATTGTGGTGAAAGTGATTGTTACGCTCTTCATTGGGGAGCTGGGATCGGCCTCAACCTGAATCAGCCGGTCAATTCCGAAACCAAAAATAACTACAACGCTACGTCGAATAGCGTAGCAGGCTTCTCTTTTACGCTGAGTGGTGCCGATGTCCCCGCCAATTTACGCTTCAAGCTGGAAGGCGCGAGCGGCGATTATTGCCTGAATGTGAGCAGCGGGGCGAATACAATCCGCTTCAGCGATCTCCACGAGAATTGTTGGGAGGCAATGAGCACAGCGGCCGGTGCGTCGGCTCCGACCACGATGACCGGTCTGCAGTGGCAAGTTGTGACGAATGCAACGGGTGCGACAAGCTATGATTTCTACATTGATTCGTTGAGCGCTCTCTAGTTTCGCGTCGCGCTATTCGCGGCACAGCGACGTGATTCTTTTCGTCGCCAGGCTTCCTGTCCGTGACCCTTCGTTCTATAGGGAGAGCCAGGGGAGCTGCGGCTCGACTTTTCAAGTATGGACGGAGCAGCTGCAGAAGACGCACCAATGCCGCGCGAGGTGAAATCAGCCTTGGAGCGCTGGCACCGCGCGGGGCCCTGGCGTCGACTTCAAATCGTGCTCATCGTTTGCCTGATCGTCGTTCATCTGAGCGTGATGCTTCTGTGGGGAGTCAAAGGCGTCCGAGAAAAAGGAGCCGCTGGTCCGGCTTTCTTTTGGTACGCCCAAGGCTTTGGGTTAGCGAGCTCTTGGGGCATGTTTGCGCGTCCTGGCGACATGAAGCCCACGAAAGTTGTTGTGGTCGACGGCAATCAAGTCACTCGCGTTGTGCGACCTCCAGAACAGTTCAGCTTCTGGCAGCAAGTGATCAATGTCCGCGACAGGAAGTTGCGCGTGAACCTCACCCGTCCCGGCGTCTCCGAACAATTTCTCTCCAATTACCTCCAGTCTTATTGTGCGAAGGCCGGGGAAAAAGTGCAGATTTATCGCCTTGTCCATGCTCCTGGAGCCAAGTTTAGCTGGACAGACGAAGTTCTTCTGAGGTCCATTTCTTGCCCGGCTGACTCAACTTCTGCGGAGGAAGAGTGAGCGCTCCGTCCAGTTCCACGGGTTGGGTGGACCGCTGTCTGCGCCAATTTCCGCAGCCCGTTGTTTTCTTCGCTGCGAGGAACCAGGGTTACGCCGCCTCGCTATTTCGAATCTGCCTCGGGCTGATTATTTTATTGAACGGCATACGACTACTTTTCAATATTGAGCGTTATTATGGAGAGTCGGGAGCGTTCCCGTGGGCAACCGTGGCGGGTTTTCCCGAACATGCCATTTCTCTTTTGCGTTTTGCTCCAACCGAACCGCTTTTTTATACAGCTATCTGCAGCATTCCTTTGATTGCAGGGCTGGCTCTCACCTTCGGCATCTTCTCGCGTTTTCACCTTTTTCTTTTCTTTTTGGTGATGGTTTCGCTGCGACATCGCAATCCATTTCTAGGAAATGGTGGCGACCACCTTCTCGTGATTCTAGCCTTTCTCGGTGCGTTTTTACCTCTCGACGCTCATTATTCAGTCGCCACGCGACTGCGAGAGAAATGGACCTCCTACTCTCGACCTGCATCGTATTCAGTGTGGGCCTCTCGTCTGATTGGCTTGCAGCTGTCTTATATCTACCTCTACGCCTTTAGCTCCAAGGTAAAGTATGCTGCTTGGTGGAATGGGGAGGCGCTCCGTGCTGCCCTTGCCGCACCGGAGATCAGCCGTTGGGCTGGAGTTCTGGAGCCGGCTGGTCCGCTTCTCAGCTTTGCCTTTCTCGTAGGGGGCGTTTTCACTATCGCCTTCGAGGGGCTCTTTCCTTTCTTTGTTTGGCAAAAACGCTCCCGTCTCTTTGCGATTGCCGCCGGGATTCTTTTTCATTGTGGCATTGAATTGGGCCTACGAATCACCGCTTTTAGCTGGCTCATGATCAGCTGTTATTGCCTTTTTCTGAGCGACGATCAGGTGATTGCTTTGATGCGCCTCTTTCGCCTGGAACCCCGTTCCAAAGAAGCAAAGCCCGTTCCTCTCTCCAGATAATTGGCGACAATCAGCCCGGGAAGCCAAAGAGTCTACTTTTTACAATAGCCTCCACAACGCTGGCTGGTACTTGATCTTCCCAATCTCCTGGTCCTTGAGCAATCTTCTCGCTGACTTGAGGAGGTGAGATATGTAAATGCTCTTCATGATAATCTTCGAGAGCAATCACCCGTTGATTCAGCACTAAATGCTGAAGCAAGTAGCGCTCTTTCTCAGGGATTTTTGCGTTTTCTAGGGTGACCAGCTCGCCTTCGACCTTGGAGGGGTAGACGAAGACTTTCGTGTCGTCAGAAAAGAGCTGACCCAACGCCACTAAAATGCCGCCTTCCAAACCCTCATAAAAACTATCATCAAAGATCTTGTCTAAGTCGTGGACACTCAAGATGACGGCAATGCGATTCTTCGTGAAATTCCGAATCCAAGAGCGCAAGCGAAAGAAGCGAAGGTAGTCTGAAATCAGCACGTTGTAGCCAAGACTCACCAGAAGGTCGACTCTTGCCAAGAAGCTTGCATCGTCCTTTTCGCCATCGGAGGCCAGCTCCGACATGGTAATTTCAGCGACATTCAAGATACCTCGCCCGCTCAGGCCGCCAATTTTTTCTAGTTCGGCGATCGCGGCATTCGTCATATCGAGATGCACTTTCGTGGGCGGGTTAAAAGAACCTCGCATCACCATCACGTCTTTTTTGCGCATGGCGCTCGAGGGCACAATCGATGCGCCCTCGGTATCAAACATCACAGCTCGGCAACACCAACTGCGCACGAGATGTAGATTCATGAGTCGATTGTCCACTTCGGCAAAATAGGGCCCCTTGAAATGAATCAAATCAATCTCAAGACGGTCGCTATCGATATTATCGAGTAGACTTTCA
>JAKVCH010000471.1 GCA_022447485.1 Polyangiaceae bacterium
AGAGGCGACCGCTTGCGGCGTACTGCGTGATGGCGACGAACATCGTGTCAAAATTCAGGTCGAGTGTGAGCCCGTGGTCATTGTTCGCTGACTGAGGGCTGAAGTAAGACCCAGCGTGAAAGATGAGTTCGTCGCCAGTCATGGAGCGCCGAACTCTGGCTCTTCATTTTCGATGTCAGCTATCCGCCAAGATTAGCGGTGAAGAAAAGCCCAGCGCTAAGTACTAAGCCAACAAGCCAACAGCTCGGCACTTAGTAAAAGCCCCGCATCTAATAACAGCTCAGCGCCTTTGGCTCACGCATAAAGTCAAACACTTCCTTGTAGCTGACCACTCGCACCTCAGGGAATTGCTTCACGTAGGTAATGAAGTCATTCAGCGCTTGCAGACGATCGGGCCCAGGCGCTGCATTGGGGTAATAATTGCTATGACCACCGAAAAGAAACGGTGCTCGATTGCCTTGGCGATGTAGGTCGAAGTTGTATTTGAGCACAGCCAAGAATTCGCTCGGAGTGACCTGGGCGTCGAAGAGTAGATTCCAGTCAAGGCCCGGTACCTTATAACCGGTCCGCTCGTAGTCGGTGCCTTTTTGTCCCGGGAATTTATCTTTCACCCGTTCGCGAAAGGATTTGAGGTTGGGCCAGGTGTTCGGAGCAGAGGCGGGCTCAAAGCCGTATTCATTTGCGACGTCATCCGGAGGAATGATCAGAGAGGTAATCGCCAACTCCATCAAACCAGGGCGCGCTGTGAAGTCAAAGTCGGTTTTCGTGAACCCAGCACCACGTAGGTAGGTGAGGTCGGGTCCTGCTGAGTCGAGGGTGTAGGGGTAGTAATGATTGGTGCCATCGATGGCGGGGTCATAGCCACCCTCGATGCTCGAGTCGTACCAATACATTTGCTGGGCTAAGACCCCATAAAGCTCATTATTATAGGCGAGGAAAGGCGCCCGAAATCCAAAGATAGCCGTAGCGCCGAGCCCGCTCGGAGAAGCGGCGGAAAGTTTTTGATAACAGGTGCTGATCTCGTTGCTCCAGCTAGCGCTGGTGGTGCTGGTGCTGGTGTTATGGGTGTCTGTGTGGTTCGCGACCTCGTAGCCTGCAGAGACAGCGCGCATCCATTCGGGTTGGGTCTGCGTATTGAGGTAGGTCGTCGAATGGAAAAAGGTGGCGGTCACGCCTTGGGCTTGAAAAGTATCCGTAATATTTTTCATGCCGTCGGCCGCAATATTGTCGTCAAAGCCAAATGCGACGAAAAGAGGGGTGTCTTCAACCGCCAGCCCGCCGGGAGGCGATTGCGACGCCGGAATATTGACTGGCTCGTCGTAGTAATTCACGTCGATGCTGCGGACACAATTGTAAGCAGCGTTTGTTTCTTCTTCGTCAGGGTTGATGGTTTCCTGGTCGTCGAGGCCGTCTTGCGGGTTAGTTGTCGGACCTCCTTGGTTGCCTGACGCTGGGACTGTCGGCGAGGTGTTCGTCGGTGGCGGAGGAAGAGGTGCACTGCCATCGGCCAGGGTTGTCTCGCCATCAACGAGACCATTGCCTCCGCATGCGCTCACCATCACCGAAAGGCCAACGACAGAACAGAAGCGAAGTTGTCTCAAAAGATAAGAACGCATGGCCTCATACAGACACTCTCTCGAGCAGTGAGCAAAATACTTTTACTTAGAAAAGCGCTATCATTTTTGTCATTCGCACTCTTGGTTAATTTTTTTGTTTTCCAATGGAAATTTTAACCCTGTGCAGCTTCGCTATCCGCTTTGTGTCGCGAAGTTTTAGCTGAGCGAGTTCATCACCTGCTCCTGCAGAGCGCTGAGTGTCTTTTCGCTCCAGGTCGAGGCGTAGAGATTGACTGCAAATACGGGGAAAGCTCCGAGGGGGTCGACATTGCACTCGACGCTCACCCGCGTGCCGGCTTCGTTGGGCAGTCTCTCCAAGGTGTAAACGAGTCGGTTCAGCGAGGCGCGGACTCGTCCCGCCACTTCTGGCAGTTCAGCGTGTTCGGCAGACTGCAGATCGAGGGTAGCGGACACAACCTCTTGCGATGCGCCTTCGCTTTGCGAGGTCTCGGCGGTCTTCACCTGCCACAGGCCATGGATCACGTAGTCGCGTTCAGAAAAGAGAGGCAGCAGGGTGTAGTGTTGGTAGACCGTGAAGTCGACGGGGCAATTGCCAAAGACCAGCTGGGGCTGTCCGTCGGCCTCTTTTTCTTCGACCATTCTCTCTTCGACCAAGCCGCTAACCCATTCTGTTTTCGTCGAGCAATCGCTCAGAACTTGGGCCACTTTTTCGAGCGGGGCGGGGATGTCTTTGCTGCCGGAGACGTCCTTTAAGCCCGGGCGGGCGCTCTCGAGTACTTTGCGCGTGGTCATGAGGATTCCTCTCTTTCCTCGCGGAAACTAAAGAGGTTAATGGCAGGCGTCAATCGGTGCTACTGGTCGCCGTTGGCGTGGCGATTTTGACGCGTCACCAAAAGCACAGGAATCAGCCCCAGCGCCACGATGCAGAGCGCTGCGCTCGAGGCTTCGGCCAACCGTTCGTCGCCCGCGAGGCGATAGACCCGCGTGGCGAGGGTCTCGAAGTTGAAAGGGCGCAACAGGAGGGTTGCCGGCAGCTCTCGCATAGTATCCACAAAAACCAGCAGCAAGGCAGTGACAATCGAGCGCCGCAGCAGCGGCAGCTGAATCTTTTGGATCACTCGCCAAGGAGCTGCGCCCAAGGTCCGGGCTGCTTCGTAGTAGCTGGAAGGGATTTGGGTCATCCCGCTGCTTGTGGTGTTGAAAGCGACCGTTAAAAAGCGGGTGATGTAGGCGTAAATCAGCAGGGCGATTGTGCCCGAGAGGATCAGCCCACCACTCCAGCCAAAGTAGTCCTCGCTGAATTCGGTGAGCTGTCGGTCGACTTGAGAAAGAGGGGCGAGCAATCCGACGGCCAGCATGGTGCCGGGCAGTGCGTAGCCTAGGGTGGCGAGGCCGGTAGCAAGTCGAGTGGCACGGTTGGCGGCGAGCCGTCGCGTGGTGTTGAGCTGCACGGCGGTGAGGACCGCGAGCAGAGCCGCCAAAAACGCGACCTGCAGACTATTGAGGGTGTAATCAATGAACCGCTCGCCCCAGAGGGGGTCCCCCACTTCCCAGGCAAATTGTGCCAGTCGATAGAGGGGGACAAGGCAGCCGAGGGCGACGGGTAGCGCGCAGGCGAAGAAAGCCAGCGCTGCGGGTAGACCTCTCAGACGTAGCTGACGGGCGGCGCCGTCAATGCCAGTAGTCGCTGCCTCGGCGGGTTTTCGACTGCTCTTTTCG
>JAKVCH010000472.1 GCA_022447485.1 Polyangiaceae bacterium
GTTTTACGCCGAGATGGACAATTGCTCCGATGTCTGGGTCCGCGAGCAACCTCTTTGAGCGATGGCGTCCTGGGTCGACTCTCTCGCAGGTAACGTCGGGAGGAAAGCCTTCGCCTCCCCTTTCGTCGAGCCCGAAGACTGTTCGCCTCCGGTGCAGCTGCCGAATCAAGCGTCTGCCCAGCCGTCCACCGACGCCGGTCACGACGACTCGGCCTTCCCTCAGGCGTCGCTCTTTTGTCCAGCTTGCCATATCAAAAGAAAACGTTGGAGCGCTCATCAAGGGTCTGGTTCAGAAGGTTCTGAATCGTTTGTTTCACTAGCCACACCTTATCGCCAATAATCCGCTCGTCAGCATCGTGGGCGCCCCGAAAGGTTAAGGGCTCGCCAAAGCGAAGGCGATACTTGATGGGCAGGGGCAGTTGTCCGCCAGGGACCAATAACTGAGGCATCACAGGAAAGGCCGGTATACCCAGAGCCTTTGCCGCCCACTCGACATTACCGAGGTTTACGTATTGTTCCTCCGCACCTACGATCGCCACGGGCACAATGGGAGTGTTCGTTTCAATTGCTAGACGCATGAAGCCATGCCCAAAGTCTTGCAATCGATAGCGATCGTTGAAAGGTTTACTGATACCGCGGGTGCCCTCGGGGAAAACAAGCAGAGCTTCGCCCATTTCCAGTAGCTTGCGAGCGTTCTCCGGCACACCCACTACCTGGCCTACCTGGTTGTAGAAGGTGGAAACAAAGGGCAAGGTTGCCGCCCAGGTATCGATCATCGCCCGGGCAACACGGGGGGGGTTGGCGTCTAAAAAAAGCGCGCTGCCCACCAAGGCTCCATCGATAGGAATCTGGCCACCGTGGTTCGCCACCAGGAGGCAGCGCCCCTCTGGTAGGTTTTGTAGGCCCTGCGATTCCGTGCGGAAGTAGAGCCGATGAAAAAAAGCCAGCACGCGGACTGCGCTTTGGGCAACCTCTGGATCTAAACCGAAGGGATCGCCACCCATGGCTTGATAGCGTGCCCGCAACCACTGTACTCGCTCTTCAAAATCACTCCCGACCATCTTGTCGGAAAGTTCTGCCGCTTTTCGCCGGGCCGTATTCAGGGCTTTGCCAAGAATCGGTGGCACATTCCCAGAAGAAACGTCTCGAAGGCGAGCGAGCGATCGGGAACGTAAGCGTCGGAGCGGGTTAAGAGATTTCATGATAACGGGGCGGAGCTGTACGCTATCTTGCATTGTCCCATTCGCCAACTCTGAATTGGTGCGCGTCTTACAACTGGCGATTTCTTTAGTTCCGACGCCGCTTGGGATAGAAGCCCAGCTATGTCCGCCCTTCCCCAACCCATTCAGCCCGCGCCTCTGTGTAGCGAAAGCCAGCTGAGGGTGATCGCGCCCTCAGGCCCCTTCGATGCAGCTCTGCTTCGTGCAGGGTTGGCGCATCTGCGTGAATATCAAGTGGAGCTCGATGACACTCTCAATTGTTCACCAGCAGGTTTTCTCGCAGCAACAGATGAGATGCGGCTTTCTGCGCTTCAACGAGCCCTAGACGACCCCCAGCTTGATGCGATTTGGATTGCTCGTGGTGGTTATGGACTTTCCCGGATTCTACCTGCGGTGGATTGGGCGGGTTTTCAGCGACAACCAAAGTGGCTGATCGGTTTTTCTGACGTGACAGCTCTTCACTGCGCCGCACTCAAGTCTGGCGTCATGAGCTTGCACGGTCCGAACCTCACTTCTTTAGCAGCTCTCGACGCTCCGGCTTTTGCGTCTGTTGACTCGATGCTGAAAGGCGACTTTTCAGGATCAAGCAAGGTTCGGCTACGAGCACTTAATCAAACTGCTCAGTCTCGCAGTGGCCAGCTCTTAGACTCGCAAGGGTCCTGCCTTGTTGGTGGGAACTTGACGGTGCTTTTTGCCGAAGCCGCCGCTGGCCGACTCTTTGTGCCTCCGGATGCCCTTCTCCTGCTCGAGGATGTGGCGGAGACAAGCTATCGCTGTGACCGCATGCTCACGGCCCTGGCTCAAAATCCGGCTCTAGGCAAGCTCAAGGGTGTGATCTTCGGAGAATTCAAGGATTGCTCTCCTGGTCGTTGGGATGTCCCAATCGACACGGTTTTGGATGAGTGGGCAGAGAAAAGCCCCTTCCCAGTGTGGAAAGAGGCTCCCGTTGGCCATGGTACTGTTAACCATGCCTTCTTGCACGGGGGACGTCCCCCGGGCTGGCGCTTAGCCTAGCTGTTCCCCGAGGGCGCTGGGGGCTTCTTTGCTCCCGGCGGCGGGGGTAAACCAACGCTTTTACGAGCAGGTCTGCCTCCGGGGGGCGCAGGGATCTTGCTGTTTCCGGGAGGAGGCGGCATCTTTCCACCAGGAGGAGGCGGAAGCTTTCCAGCTTTAGATGCGGGTGGCGGTAGGCCGGCGGCCTTCGAACGTGGCGGAGGTATCTTGCCAGACCGTGGTGCCGGAAGGCCGCCCTTCGCGCCACTCGGGGGCGGTGGCGGTAGTGACCCTTTACCTCCACTCGGGGGCGGTGGTGGCAACGAACCCTGAGGACTGGATGCTTTCGCTGCTTTTGGCTCAGGGGTAGCCTCTGGAATTTCGAGAGCTTTCGCTTTCTCGGGCTCGGAAGGTGCTTCGTTTTCCGCAACATGAGTGGCTGCAGACGTCGATGCCTCTGAACTCGCGCTTGGCGCGACAACTACCGTCGGTTCACTTTTTGCTGTCTCCTGGTGTTGTGCACCGGGCTTGGCTGCTGCTTCGTCGCCTTTCTTAGACGGCTGAGGTTCAGCTAGCTTTGCTGGTTTCTGAGACTCTGGAGCAACCTCGGAGGTCTGCTTTTCGTCTTCCGCGACAGGCGCCTCCTGGGTGGTCTGAGTATTCTTTTCTCCGGTCGCCCTCGTTTCTATTGCCTTCGATGTCGTTTCTACCGCATCTACTGTGTTGGTCCCTCCGGGAGAACCCTCGCTTTCAGTATCTTTCTGAACTTCAGTAGCGGGTGATGCGATGGCCGCAGCCTCGACTGGCGGGGCTAACTCTGCTTCCCCAACCTCTGCTTCTCCAGCCTCTGTGGGCTCAGCGGTTTCCTTGGGTTCGGCCGTTTCTTTCGAATCAGCGCCTGCGTCTGCTTCTGCGGCACCCGCTGTGGGTCCTTCCGTTGGCGCGCTCGGAGCGCTTGGAGGTACGGAAGTCCTTTTCACGTTCTCTTCCGCTCTAGCTTTCAGTTCAGCGGCGAGTTCGGCTCTAGCTTTTTCGGCCTCCTCCTCCCGGGCCTTCTGCGCGGCTTCTTCCTGG
>JAKVCH010000473.1 GCA_022447485.1 Polyangiaceae bacterium
GGACACAGAGCAGATCGACTCCCTCCACCAGCTCTCGCTTCAGAGGAGATGAGTCAAGTAGAGTACTGTATCCTTTGACTGGACGGATGTTGGCGTAGAGACCAAGACCCTTGCGAATTGCCAAGAGCCCTTGCTCAGGCCGAACCTTCGCTTTGGGGTCATCCCATTTAGGCCCACCTACTGCACCCAAAAGAACGGCGCCTGCGGCCCGACAGGCCTCAAGGGTTGCTTCAGGGAGAGGCGTTCCGGTTGCGTCGATGGCAGCTCCGCCGATCAGCTGGGAGTCCCAGTTGAAGGAATGGCCAAACTTCTTGGCTACGGCATCGATAATACGAGTGGTGACGGCAGTAATCTCTGGGCCGATACCATCTCCGGGGAGAACAACAATTTTAGCTTCCATAGGCGGCTGCATAGCAGGAACTTGGCCGCACAACAGGTGCAAGTCGAGGTGGTGCTATTTCTTTGGTTCGAGAGCTTGAGCTGGGGCAGTTTTGGCTTTTTCTGGCTCTTTGAGTCCCCGCTCGATGGCTTCCAAAAGCTCCTCACGGATACCATCGCCACCTTTGAGAATATTTCGCTCCATAAAGAGTGCCACAACCTGGTCGGCGATTTGTTCTGCCTTATCACGTAGTCGTTGTCCTTTGGAGCGCACAAACTCAACGCGAATAATATTGGGGAAAATACTGAACCAAGCTTGACGAAAGCCCCAAACCTGGATGTCGACAATATCGCTGGTGCGCGCCAATTGATTCAATTGAGCATGTAGATCAGCGCTATCAAACTTTACGTAAGGAAAGTCGATATCGCTATTTCCGATGACCAGCACCTGATTATCGAGAGTCGCAAATTCAAACCGATACTCTGCTTGTCTTTCGTAGACACGTTGAATCGTGCCTCGATAGGTTGAGGTTCCCGCCCAACGATAGGAAAAGAAGAGTAGGGCACAACCGCCGACGAGGAGTAGAAGCCAAAGGAGTAGGGTTTTCTTCCAGCCTCGTCCTTTCCGGGGCGGGGGGGCTTCCTTGGACGATTCGCCCTTGGAGGTGTCGTCGGAAATAGTCTGCCTAGGTGGAGATGCCATATCTTCTCTGTAGAGGAGGTCTCACGGGGCGACAATACCTTCTTCTTCGGGCTCTAAGCTCAGGCAATAGAGATAGAAATGCCTTGCCTCGAGTCGGCGGCGCCCTAGTTTCTTGAGGCTGCGGATGCGTTGGTTAAATTGCGCAACAGCAAAGGCATTGCTGGCTAATTCTTGATCTCGTTGCTTTACGATATCGAGAGCTTTTTCTCGATTCAAAATGGTGAGGGGGCTTTGCTCGGTAGGGCAGAGCACCTGAGGGTGCAGAGCGAGACCTCGCGGCAGAGAAGGCGCTTTGAAAGACTGAGAAGGGTGGAGCTTCTCATCGCTCTCTTTTCTCCTCTCATCGCGATCAAATGGATAGCTTTGGCAAGCTAGGGGACGCTGAGCATGTATCGAGCAGCCGTGACCATTTTCTCTTTCTTTCTCGGCGACCAAGAATCGACAGCCTTGCTCGTTCTGGCTCAACACAGGGATTGCCCCATGGCGATGAAGCATGACCCAGGATTCCGGCTCGGCTTGAAGACCCAGCTCGTCCGGCCGGCACCAAGTGATGCTGCGTGAGAGTCGAGCAAGAAGCTCCTCACGGTCTGTGATCTCGCCTCGAGATTTGAGAGCCTCGGCCAGTCGCTGAATATCGAAGACAGTCAAAGGAACACGATGTTCCTGACAGCAGCGTATACACGCGGCGCAGGCGGACGCTGTCGTCCGAGGGTGAGTTGAAATCATTTTCTTGGAAGTGAGCAATGATTGATTAGAATCCTGGCCATGACAGATCAACTCGATGAGGCAGGGCTACCCATTTGGCCGGCGCCAGAACGAAATAAGGCGCCTCTGGCGGAAATCCTTCTGCCTAGGCTGCGTGAACTCCATCGTCAGAATTTAGAATCTGGTCAATCGCAGGTGAACCAAAGACCCTTGCTCTTAGAAGTCTCTTCGGCGACTGGTCAGCATCTCGCGCATTTTGCTCCTCAATTGCCTGAATGGGACTTTCAGCCATCCGACTACGATCCTGAACACCAACAGACGCTCGAAAGCCGGGTTCGATGGCTTGCGTTACCCCAGCTATTGCCGCCTTTCGCCCTGGACGTCACCGAGTTGCCTTGGCCCGTTATTAAAGCGTCGGCCATCTTTAATGCGAATATGTTACATATAGCGCCTTGGGAGGCTGCAGTTGGTCTTTTCAAAGGTAGCGCTCAGATTTTAGAGTCAGGGGCACCTCTGTACACTTACGGACCCTACAAAATGAATGGTCAGCATACTGCTCCGAGTAACGCTGCGTTTGATGATTCTTTACGTGAACGAGATGCGCGTTGGGGAGTAAGAGACGTTTCTGACTTAGAAGAAGAAGCTGCGAAACATCAACTGGAGTTGCTCGACAGTGTTGCAATGCCGGCGAATAACTTTTTTCTCGAGTGGCGCAGAAAATAACCCCCCAGCAGAATTTTTCTGTGGGGGGCTGAAGTTCATCGAGCTTTTGCCTGAGTCGGCAGCTCCTGCCTCAGGTTGTCGCTTGAGGGCTTTGAGACTTGCTATCGTAAGCGAGAAAACCGAGAGCCAACAACAGGCCTAAGCCAAGAAGCCAATAGCCTTTTTTGGCAATGGTATCGGGAAGCCACCATGCACTCTTCTCCGCCGTGTTCTTCATCTCGACGCTCGGCTCGCCGGCGTTGAACTTTTCGACGTTGAGGACAGCTGCTTGAGAATCAGGTGCAAAAGTAAATGCCCCACGGACTTGTCCGATATGAGCCCAAGCTAAAACTTCGTCACTATTATTGTCAAAGAAGCCATATTCAACTTCTACGGTTTTGGGGTTGGACTCGAACTTACGAGCCAAGAGAAAACGAACGATCTCGATCTTTGACTTCGGGTCGCGACTGGGAGCACCAACTCTGATAAAGGCTGTCTTACCCTGGTCGCCTGTTTCGGTTTCGGTCTTAAAACCTTTATCAACCTTTTCGGTGATCGCCTTTTGCTCTTTCTGCAACTCCTCGAGTGAGAGCTGTCCGTCATGATTTGCATCGGCGAAGATGAATTCCTCTGAGGCCACGATTCCGCTGACCCGTAGCTCATCATTTCGCAGCATCATGCCCATCTGCGGGGGAGGAGTGGGCATTCCTTGAGCATTGACCGGGGCTTGTCGCACAGGATGCGGTGCGCGCGGCCGTCGAGCGGCGGGCTGTATTGGTCCGCTTGG
>JAKVCH010000474.1 GCA_022447485.1 Polyangiaceae bacterium
AGAATCTGGGTCACCGGGTTCTCGTTTTTTTATGCGCTGCGTATGACATTCTTGTCACGGTTTTAAGTTGACTATCTCTTTCCACCCAATCGGTAAGAGCAGATTATGTAGGTTCATGAAGTAATTTTAACTGAAAGCGCTTTCTTTGTCGCAATTTGAAAGAATGTGACATTTTTGTCATGGTTTTGTAAAGCTCTGAAATCATTGGATTTTATTTCAAAGCTTGAGAATCTGCACTGAACTCGCTCAAACTGTCGGCTGGGTATTGAATCATCGGCCCGTTCGAATCATTCTTGGAAAGTCGATGCCTTTTCGCTTCATCACCTCTACTTATCGTCTTCCGCGTGCTCTCTGCCTTTCTACGTTGACCTTGGCTTGGTCTGGGGGCGCTTGTTCCCCGACCGAGGAGGAAAATGGGGGCTCAGGAGGGAGCTATGCCGCCGGGGGGAGTCATGCTGACCCCAACTCCTGCTTGGGTCAGGAGCGGCCTGCAGATCTGCCCGATACGGCCGTGTGCGTTGAAGCAACCGTGGGGCGGGTGGTCGATCAGCAGGGCGCTGGTCTACCTGATCTTCGTGTCACCTTCTGTGGCCCCATCTGTTTCACTGCCCAGACCGATAGCACGGGCGCTTTTCAGATAGATGCCCAGCGCTGGCTGATACCAGGCGAATATTCGGTTCAGCCCCACGGCTCCCCCAATCGGACGTCTTTCTATTATCCTCTGCCGTCAGACTGGCGTCAGCCTCGCTACGAGATAGGCGAGCTAGTCGCCGCAGAGATGCCTCCCGGGGAGCCCATGATTCTTTGGAACGAGGATTCCAGCGGCCCCCAACAGTCTTTGCAGAGCGCAGACGTCGTTCTTGACGTACCAAGCGGAATTCAGGTGCGTCCGGCGATTGGCGATGTTCTCGATGGTGGCGAAGCCACCCACTTCCGCGCTCTTTATCTCAGCGCCGAAGACGCCGCAGGCTTTTCCGATGATCTTGCCGGAGCCAGCGTTTATGCACTGGCTCCTTTTGAGACAGAGTTTGTCGATGCATCCGATCCAACCATTCCTGTTGCGGTCGGCTTACGCTTGCCGAACCGAGAGTCCTGGCCACCGGGCAGCGAGATTGAGTTTCGGGCTTTAGGCACCTACCTCGATGTTGATTGGCTCCCACCGGCTGTTTTTTCTTCCATCGGACGTGGTCGGGTGAGTGACGATGGCACTGCGTTAGTCTTGCTTCCGACTACTGAGGGCCCTGGGCTGAAGCATTTAACTTGGGTGGCTGCTGAGCTTGTGCCTTAGACGTTGTGCGTGTGCCTTAGAGGCTGAGCTTGTGTCTGAGACGCTGAGCTTGTGTCTGAGACGCTGAGCTTGTGCCTGAGACGCTGTGCTTGTGCCTGAGACGCTGTGCCGTAATTGCGAGTCATCCCGAGCTACCGACTTTCATAGCTTTGCTATCTAAGCTACTCAGGCTCTGTGGCAGTTCAGCTCCGCTTTCGTGAGGGCACCCTCGAACTAGAAAACCTGCCTGCCGATGGGCCAGGGGCGCAACTCTGTCGGTGGGATGAGCGCGCTCACTTGCACCGTGCGCCGGCGTTGGCCTACGCACCGCTCGTCAGGGAATTGGTGGCGGGGAAGGTTGAGTTTCACGATGCAGCGCGCAATTACTCTGAGGTCGAGCTAAAAGTCTCGGCAGAAAAGGAGCCCCGCACTTACCAGAGAGAAGCTTTAGCCGCTTGGCGCGCCTCCCAGGGCAGGGGAGTGGTCGTCTTGCCGACCGGAGCGGGTAAAAGCTTTGTGGCTGTGATGGCGATGGCACAGAAGCAAAGGGCAACTCTTGTTGTTGCTCCAACACTCGATCTTGTGCGGCAGTGGCATTATCTGCTTTCAACGACCTTTGGCATCGAGGTTGGTCTATTGGGTGGCGGTGAGCATCACCTACTCCCAGTCACGGTCACTACCTACGACTCTGCTTATCTCCATATGTCCCATCTGGGCAATCGATTCGGATTAGTTGTTTTTGATGAAGTCCACCACTTGCCCGGCGAAAGCTATGCGTTGACAGCTCGTATGTGTCTCGCTCCCTATCGTCTGGGGCTCACGGCCACCCCCGAGCGAAGCGATGGTCGCGAAGTGGTGTTGGAGGAGCTCATTGGCCCTCAGGTTTATACCAAAGCTATCACCGAGCTAAGCGGTGAATACTTAGCAGACTATCAGACTGCTCGCATTATCGTTCAGCTCAGTGAAGAAGAGCGAGCCGAATACGATGGGGCAAGAGGCACTTACCTGACATTCATTCGCCAGCAAGGCATTCAAATGTCGTCGCCGCGCGGCTTTGCGGAGTTCATCATGCGCGCGAGTCGTAACGAGGCGGGGCGGCAGGCTTTAGATGCCTATCGCCGACAAAAAGCCCTTGCCTTAGCTGCGTCTGCGAAGCAGCGAGAGCTCGAGCGGCTCTTGCATCAACATCGTAGAGATCGGGTCATTATCTTTACTCAAGATAACGCAACAGCCTATGAGGTGAGTCGCCGCTTTCTTGTGCCGGTCATCACTCATCAGACCAAGTTGAAGGAGCGGGTTGCGATTCTCTCTGGCTTTTCTGAGGGCCGGTTCCGGGCGATTGTCACGTCGAAGGTTTTGAACGAGGGCGTCGATGTTCCCACCGCGAATGTTGCGATTATCGTCTCGGGGAGCGGCTCGGTGATGGAGCATGTTCAGCGTTTGGGGCGAATCCTTCGGCCCCAAAAGGGCAAAGAGGCGATGCTCTACGAGATCGTCTCAGAAGGGACATCCGAGGCTTCCACCAGCGAAAGGCGGCGTGAGCATGATGCCTATCGTTACCGTCGCCCATGGAGACGTTCTCGATGATTGGCCCTGACTTAGTTCGTGCGCGACGTCGAGGAGACGAGCTTTTTCTTTCTAAATTCAAGTCGACGGACCGAGAGCAGGCGTTGGCTTTCAGCGAAGAAATTCTCCAAGCTCTGCGGGAAGGCGTGGGACAATCGCAAGAAGAGATTGCCCTCACGCTGAAAGCGCTCGAGCGCCCCGCAAAATATGAAAAGCTTTACTTGAGTCTTCGTAAGTTGGCAGACGATCTTTGCGTCTACGAGTCGGCTGCCCAGGGGGATCCTGTAGAATTACGTCTTGCCTTATTTGAGCGCGCTGCCCTCAGCAGGAGTGCTCTTGGCGAAGACCAGTCATTTGACCGGGACGAGGTCCTTGAGGCAGAAGCCAAGGCAAGGGAGCAGCCGGCGGAAAGCCTGGAAGCCCGGCTTTTTTCTG
>JAKVCH010000475.1 GCA_022447485.1 Polyangiaceae bacterium
CTCAGAGGGTACAAAACCGACTTTGTGACCTTATGAGTCCACTGCCTTCGAATATCTCGAATCGCGCTTTAGGCATAAAGACAGCGACTCGCAGGAGTCGCTGTTTTGGGTTTTGTGGGTCATGAAGGACTTGTGGCCGCGAGACGTCTCTCAGCGTTTGGCTATCGTGAGCCATATAGGGCTAGCTAGTAGAATAACTAGGCCCCAGTCCTTCAGAAAAGAAAAGGCGCCGAGTGCTTTAGCACCGGCGCCTGTGGGTCATGAAGGACTTGAACCTTCAGCCAATGGATTAAGAGTCCACTGCTCTACCAATTGAGCTAATGACCCGATTCTCGGCAAAAGCCGCCCAGAAAGCACCCTGGAGTGCTGCGAGGGACGGGGGCTTTACCATGGGGGGCGTGAGGGTCAAGAGTTCAGCGCCTACTTCGGCCGATTTCGTGAAAATCTATCGAAATCCTTTTTATCTGCCAATTTTTCTGGTCGCTGGCGCCTCAGGGGCGTCGGGTGCTGAACCGGCCAGAAAAACCGGGCAGGGCGGCACGCTGCCCGTCTTTTAAAGAAAGCTGGCTCCTCATTGAGTCGGTTCCTCGTGAGTCATTTGTCGCAGAATCTCGGCAGAGCGTGTACATTCCCGATGATACTTTGAGGCGTTCATTTTGGATTAGTTCTGTTCTTGCCGGCCTACTAGTGCTGGGTGTGGCGCTCACGCGTCCTGCGTTGAAATGGTTGATTCAAAAGAAGGCAGCAGAAAGAGGATTTGTTCTTGAGGTCGGCGAACTCAGTTTTGGAGCCGAGCATCTAGCGTTGCAAGGCGTCGAGTTGAGTGCTCCCAACGTTCCTGGCTTGCGGGCCCAGTTCGATCGTTTGGAATTGGGCTGGAGCGTGAGGTCACCCTACCTTCGTTCCGTGACATTGTTGGGTGGCGATCTACGGCTGCAAGGCCCTTACCGAGAGGTGATCGATCAATTACAGACTCTTCGCTCTCAAGGCTCCAAGGCGCCAGGATCTTCCCCGAGCTCTGGCGGAAGAACTCGCCAGGATGTGATTCGCGATCTCAATCTGAGTTGGTCAGAGATTGAAGGTCCAGAATCACGATTCGCTCTCAAGGGTGTGCAATACGATAGCGGCAATGAAGGGCATCGACTCGGGGCGAAGTCAGGGGTCTTTTTGCATGCTCAGGGCCAAGGGCGAGCCGCTGCGGCCCAGCTCGAATTGAGGCGCCGCGAGGGTGGATTCGACTTAAATAAAGCTGAAGTGGCAGAATTAGAGCTGATGGTCCGTGGCTTGCCAGGAGTCGAAAATCTGCTGGCTCCCGAGGCGGCCAAGCGCGAGCCGCAGGCCCCAAAAGAGCCGCAGGCCGCTGCTGCGAAAAAGAATGCCGGCTCGAGCGGTTCGTCCGCGAACCAGCCAGGAGGAGCTTCAGCGGAGGAAGAACCGAATGGTTTGGCGACCAAGCTTCAGCCCCATCCTCAACGAGTCCTACGCTTGCAGCAAGCTTTGCAATTGATACGCACCAAATTGGCTCATCGGTTGCCCGTACATTCTCAGGTGGGCAAGCTTATGCTTTCTGTGAGGACAGACGACGGGCGCCTGGAGTTAGGTCCGGCTCGAGTGGACCTCAAGCGAGATGGCAAGAAGTTAGAGCTTGATGTGCAGCCCGCCCTCCCTAAAAAAGAGAGCGCTAGCCTGCAAGAACCAGGTCAGACTTTAAGTCTGCATGCTGAATTGCCGATCGAAACTGCACTCGGGGCCTCCATCAAAATGCAAGGAGGCCCTCTCTCCCTTGCCTCTCTTGGGGTACAAGAAGGTGATTGGGGGTTCGTCGGGGTTCGAGATGTTCGCTTGCAAGGTCGCTTGAATGCCCAGCTGGCAGCCGATGCTCAGACCATCACCGGGGCTGCTGAATTAAGCATTGCCCATTTATCTCTTCGGAAGCAAAAACTGGCCGAAAGGGTCGTGCACATCCCTCCTCTCCTCGCCAAGGCCAAAGCTCGTATTTCCGTAGATGGAACGTCGATTGAATTGCCGGAGTGGACGGTCTCCATGGGCGATGCGCAATTTCAGGGCGACTTTTCTGTCGCTCGGCAAGAGGAGAGCGTTCTTTTGGAAGCGAATTTAAGGGCGCCCCTTGTGAGTTGCCAAGACCTCGTGCGTTCAGCGCCGACGGCTCTTCTTGGTGATGTCGCTCAGATGAGGTTTGACGGCACCTTTTCGCTCTCCGCGGGGGTCACAGCTAATTCAGACGATCTTTCCAAGATGGATATTCGTTGGAACTTCCACAACGACTGCAAGATCACGTCTTTACCTCCAGCTCTCGACCCATATCGTTTTATGAGACGCTTTACCCTCGAAGTTCTGGGCGAGGGCGGTTACCCGATGAATCTTGAATTCGGCCCCGACACCGGTCGCTGGATTAGCTACGAAGAGATGTCTCCTTATCTGGAGAAGGCCCTTTTGGTGACGGAAGACGGGCGTTTCTATCGTCATCGAGGTTTTGACGATCGGGCGATCGAGGGTGCTATCCGGGCCAACACCAAGGCGGGACGCTTCGTTCGTGGAGCGAGTACGATCAGCATGCAGCTAGCAAAGAATCTCTACCTCTCCCGGGAGAAACGTCTGGCGCGAAAGCTCCAAGAAGCTGCTTTTACCCTCTTGCTCGAACAGAAGTTTTCTAAGAAGCAAATTTTAGAAGTTTACTTGAATGTGATCGAGTTTGGCCCCGGCGTGTATGGAATTGCCGATGCAGCTCGTTATTACTTTGATACGACTCCCGATAAACTGAGCATTACCGAGGCCTTCTTCTTAGCATCGATTCTGCCAGCGCCGAATCGCAGCTATTTTGATGAAGAAAAGATGATGCGCGAAGGGCGATTGAAATATTTGCGCTTCTTAATGACCACGGCTGAAAAGCGCGGACGCCTGACGCCCTCGGAGTTAGAGGAAGCTCTGCTGGAAGAGCCACGTTTTGGGGAGTCGATTGTGCAAGGCAATAGCGCTGAACAATCTGCCTTCGATGGCGGCTTCCCCTCGTCGACGGGCTCTCTCGTTGATATCCCTCTGGACTCGGCTCCGGCTGAGCAATTCCAACCTGAATATGATCAACCATGACAGAGGCGAAGCGACCGAGTCCGACGACGAGCATGGATGCTGAGCACGAAAAATGGATGCGCGTCGCCCTGGAGGAGGCGGCCGCTGCGGCTCGCGATGAAGATGTTCCCGTAGGTGCGGTTGTGGTGATCGACGGGGAGTT
>JAKVCH010000476.1 GCA_022447485.1 Polyangiaceae bacterium
CAAACTGTCGACGCTCACCCCTAATGCCCTCGTCACCTTCAGGACAACCGTGAGGGTCGGATTCGCTTGCCCAGACTCCATATGTGCAATTGTCGGACGCGGCACTTGGCTTTCCTCGGCAAGCTGGGCTTGACTGAAAGACCGTTCCTCGCGCAAGCGCTTCAGGTTTGCTGCAAGCTTAGTTGATAAGTCGTCTGACACGCCAATATCATAACAGGAAAAGGTGTGGTTAAAAGTAGAATTTATGGTCGCGTCACAACCCTAGAAATATTAATTTCCTCGTCCCAGGCCGGTTCATGGCCTTCGTAATGCACCAAGATTCGATCTGAACTCAATACTTTCAGAACTCGGGCGCGATAGACGGATTCACGCCACGTCACTCGCAGACGGTCACCGACCTTATAACGACTCAGGGGAGAAGACTCGTTCTCCTTTTTCCGAATACCTCGAGCAATACGTACATGACGCGGCGGAGGGGGATGCACAACTTCTTCACTGACCCAACCCTTGATGCGAGGTAAGGATACATTTTCATCCCAACGGGGAGGATAGCCTTCGAAGGTAACTCGAAACCTCGTCTTGCTGACTCGTTCCACTATATAAGCGGGATAGATATGCTTATCGCTCCCCCATTCCACCAGAACATGATCCCCGACTCGGTATTGAGGCGAACAGGCCAAAGTAAGACACGAGACGAGAACAATGAAGAAACTTTGAACTAGTCTCGGATATCGACACGTCGCCCTATTCACCTGGCCCAACACACTCATCGAGGAAACCCTGACTTTCCTAGCAAGTTGACCAACTCACCCAGTCGCAAATCAAATAATCGAGCGCGTAGGGCTCGCGGACTACGTTGCGCCATGACCCAAAAGAGGCTGAGGCAGAGAAAAAGAAGTAAGTAGCCCAAGAGTTCCTGAGAGAGGGTCAAATCGACAAGACTGATTTCCGTTGCTCCTCTTAGTTGGCTGAATACAGTCACGCCGTTAAACGCGATATGAGCCAGCAAAGGCGGGTAAAGTGACCCGCTCCAGCTGCGCATTGCTCCCAAAATAATTGCCACAATGGCAATCGAAAAAATTGTCTGGAGACTCAAATGGCAAAGCGTAAAACCCACCGCGACTGTCCAAAAAGCCCGGGACACTGACACTGCGGAGCGTCTCATTGCACCGTAGATAACCCCGCGAAAAAATGTCTCTTCAGCGAGAGGTACAATCAAACACAAAGTCACAACCATACCCACAGCTGTAACACTATTCTGCACGTCAAAAATCTTAGCTTGCTTTGCAAGCTGCTCAGCCGAGGGAGGAAAGACCTGAACGACCCATTGATGAATACGCTCCGCAGGCAGCTGTAAACCGGCCCCAATCAATGCTCCGAGGGGGAGTAAGGGCCATGCCGTTGACCGCAGGGCAACCGCAGCCGCAAGATTATCGCCCATCGGATAGGAACCCAAAAGCCGTGCCGAAACTATCAAAAACGCTGAAGCGCTCAGCCCCGATAGTAAGAGGACGCCAAGATTTTCTTTCGGAAAAAAGGTTGCGGAGAGCGACACGAAAAAAAGAAAAAGAAGGAAAGCGATGAACATCCACAGGGCAGCTAAGCCCGGCAGAAATCGACGAGTAGACTCGTCCGAGGCTTGATTCTGTGGCGCTTGGTTCATGATCGAAATTCTTCACAAAATCCGCTCACTCAGAGCCTCGGACCCGATCGCAATTGGGCTGGAAACCCTCGCTTTAAGACTGAATCCCGCGCTAAAGCTGGCACAATCTCCGGGTGATTAATTGTATAGTGCAACCCTCGACTTTCCGAGCGAGCCGCCGCAGAGGCAATAATCAATTCAGCGACCGTTTGAATATTTCGCAATTCGAGCAGGTCTCTGGTGACAAAGTAGCTCCAGTAATATTCGGCAATCTCCCTCTCTAAAAGTTTCACCCGACGAGCCGCTCTGTCTAAGCGTTTATCACTTCGAACGATGCCAACGTAGTTCCACATCAAACGGCGAATTTCATCCCAGTTTTGGGTAATGATCACGGCTTCGTCGCTTGGACAAGCAGAATCGACTTTCCAATCAGGAACGTCTGGCCATCTCCGTCCTCGAAGTTCCCCAATTTCAGTCTTCAATTTAGCAGCCGCTCGCTCCGCGAAGACTAAACCCTCCAAGAGTGAATTCGAAGCAAGGCGATTTGCGCCATGAAGACCAGTACAGGCTGTTTCTCCTACCACCCATAATCCCGGCACTGAACTGCGCCCATTCAGATCACTGCTGACGCCGCCACACATGTAGTGAGCCGCCGGGACAACCGGCACAGGTTCTGAGGTGATATCAATGCCGTATTTCATGCAACGCTGATAAATATTCGGGAAGCGATCTTTAATGAATCGAGCCGGTTTATCGGTAATATCAAGCTGTACAGCTTCCGACCCCGTTCGCTTCATTTCGTAATCGATAGCGCGAGCAACGATATCTCGCGGAGCCAGGTCACCCATCGGGTGATGGTCTGACATAAATGCGCGGCCATCAGGCAAGCGCAACACCGCCCCTTCCCCCCTTAAGGCCTCGCTAATCAAAAAGCTCTTGGCACGAGGCTCATAAAGGACAGTTGGATGGAACTGGAAGAACTCCATATTCGCTACCTCTGCCCCAGCACGATAGGCCATCGCGACTCCATCGCCTGTGGCAACATCAGGGTTCGAGGTATAGAGGTAGACTTTTCCAGCTCCACCTGTTGCCAAAATTGTCGCTCGCGCCAGGACCTTCTCGACCTCGCCACTTTCCTCGTTGAGGAGATAAGCTCCGACACATTGATCGGGATGACCGAGGCGACTCTCAACGATCAGGTCAACCCCCATGTGCCACTGACGCATTTGAATCCGCGGGTGTTGGGCAACCGCCTCAACCAAAGCGCGCTGAATCTCTGCGCCAGTGATATCGCCCGCATGCGCCACTCGACGCTGACTATGGCCCCCTTCTCTGCCCAGATCTAATTCGCCGGAAGCTCCTGCTGTGAATTTTGTCCCCAGATCCATCAACCATTGAAGAACCTCAGGGCCTTTTTTGACGCAAAGATCAACGGTGGCCCCATGACACATACCGACACCAGCATTGTGGGTATCTGCCGCATGCTCGTCATAGGAATCGGCGGGGTCGAGTACGGCAGCGACGCCTCCTTGGGCCCAGCCAGTAGCCGACTCAGAAACCGTCCGCTTGGTGGCGACAATCACATCGCCAAACTCTGCAGCGCGCA
>JAKVCH010000477.1 GCA_022447485.1 Polyangiaceae bacterium
TCTTGTTGGCAACCAAGACGGACGTCCATTCCCGACCGACGATATCGAAGCGTCTCTGCAGTTGATGGTGGAGGGCCTCCTTGGACTCCCCGAAGGACATAGCCGTCGAGCGGAATGGACAAGCACCCTCAGTCATCACTACGACGCAGCGCGCGACGTGGGCGCCAATAAAGGGCAAGCGCTTCGCTCTGCCTTCACTTTGGCTTGTACATCACCAGAAGTCATGGCCCTCGGGCTCTAAGGAGGAGGAGAGATGCAGAAGAAAACAACGACACGCCGTCACCTCATCCAAGGAGCACTCTTGGGTGCGGGTGCCCTCGGCCTACGTTCGCTGGCAACCGGACTTCCCTCTTCTTTCCTCTCCACAGGAAGTATGGCCCACGCCTCAGAACCGGGGGAGCATGATTATATTATTCTCTCTCATGCCGGCTCAGGAGATCCACTGAACGCTGGTGCCCCAGGCACCTATGTCGACGGAGTGGAGCACAATCCTTCGCCCTTACTCGCCGCAACCGATTGCGTTCTGGGCAATACGACAGTCCAAGCAGCTAAACCGTGGTCCGAACTTTCAGCAGATTTGCGAGAAAGGATGACTTTCATACACCACAGAACATATACGAACGCTCATCCAGAGATGCCCAAAGTACTTGCAGGACACGGCGCGGTCACAGCTATCGAGTCGAATACGGGCGAGATGCTTCCGTCCGCGCTGTCTAGTTTTCTCGGTGATGCCCTCGGAACGATTCAAAAAGAACCCATCACAATCGGTAATACTCGACTCACTTACGAAGGGCGTCCTTTGGACCTCATGGATCCGAAAGAGCTAAAAAGCCTCTTCAACGACCCCGAATCGCTCGAAGGCTCTCTTCGCGCTCTGCGAGATGCAGAACTCGATCGAATTTATTCTGGCCTTCGAGAGTCTGGCACTGCCGCTCAAAAAGCCTTCCTCGATCGTTTTGCTCTCGGACGGGAACAAGCTCGACAAATTGGCGCTGACCTCGGAGCGCTTCTTGAACGCGTTCCTCTCGATGAAGACGATCAAAATGGCGGGCGAGATCAAGTGCTCACGGCAGTTGCTCTGCTGAAGCTCAATATCGCCCCAGTCGTTTCAGTCTACATTCCTTTTGGCGGCGACAATCACGGCGACAGCGACTTGAGCATTGAAGCAACTGAAACTGTCAGCGGAGTCGCGACTATTCAATTCCTTTGGGATGAGCTCAAAGCAGCCGGCCTTCACAACCGGACGACCTTTGCGAGTATGAATGTCTTTGGACGCACTTTGCTCCGCAACAGTAGCGGGGGTCGTAATCACAACGGAGACCACCACGCTATGTGTCTCTTCGGCCCTCGAGTGAAGGGCGGAGTCATTGGAGGCATTGAACGAAGTAAGAAAGACTTTCAAGCCACGCCCATCGACTCAAGCTCCGGGGCGGCTCTCCCCGATGGCGATATTGCGCCCGAAGAAAGCTTAGAAAGCGCGATGCGGACACTCGGCGCCGCAGCGGGCATGGGAACGGATATGCTCGATAGCTCGATTTCCGGTGGGAAGCAGATTGAAGCAGCGCTGGTAGCAGCCCGAACGTGAGACATCCCGAGACCATCCAGGAAAGGCTTCAGCCTCATCGCTGGCTTCCGCCACTCCTACTCGCCATCAAGGCAAAGGGTACCGCTGGACTTGTCCTGTATCGTTGACCACAAGTAGGTACTGCGCGCCAAGGTAGAACGTGCGCACTCCTTCGACCAACGCATCGAGTTCATCGACGGGAGCGCTCATCGCATCTAACCAGCGATTGAGACGCAACAGATTTGTGCGACTGCCACTGCTACCGTCGCCGTAGCTGATAATGAGCTGATCTCCTACTATTGTCGCCTGCCTAAACCCGCCAAATCTCTCACCGCGAATGACTTCGCGGCTCATTCCCGTCGCCAGATTAACGGCAAGAACGATAGGGAAAAAGAGCTCGTCCTTATGCTGACTCAAGCTGATGAAGACCCAGTCCTCATTCGCACCCAGGAACCTTGGGGGATTCACTAGGGAATCAGAAGGAACCCCCAAGGCAACACGAAGGTCGTTTTGATCAAGAAGCGAAGAGCTTCCGAGCGCCCACTGGTTCCTGGATAGGTCAAACAACCAGAGGTAGTGCCCATTGTGGATGACTCCGGGCTGATAGACACGCTTTCCTGCGAACTCTGTTGTGAGGGAGCGCTCCTGCATCCACGGCTCCGCAGAAAGTGCGTGCACCATGAGGTGGTTCTCATCGAGGAGATACACCTCTCAGAGACGAGTGGACGGCGAGCAACTTGAGTGGCGAGGTTGAATTGAAGGGCTTGGCTAAAGCGTTGCCTCCCCTTCCTTCATGCCGATTTTGCGGGCGTCTGAGAGCCCGAGTTTGCTGAGTGAGCTCGTTCTGCTCCCTGTCGTCAGCGCCCTGTGCCTCGCTGATGCCTTGAGCGCCATGGTCCAAAAGCGGTTGAGACACTCGGCCGTATTTTTTTCCGAAAGTCCGATGTCGCCGGGGAAGTAGCTGCCCAAGCTGGCCGTAGGCAAAAACCACCGCATGCAAAAGGCCGAGCCCTCGTCGAACGCAGCTTGGCGGCCGTCAAACGCAGCGAGAAGAACCCAGCTGCAAAGAATTTCAGTGCAAGTATTGAAAACGAATCGATGGAGAACGAATCAATGATCGCGCCCAACCAGAAAATAGTCGCGCCCAACCAGAAAGAATCTGACGCTGTGTGGGCGCCTCACCCCGAGCGAACTGACTCCTTGACCATGTGGAGGCCGTCACATAATATGCCGGCCATTCGAGCCCTTCACTCTGATGTGATGCGGCGGTGGCGCCTTTGTTTCGGGATCGTCACAAAACTGTCCATCACGGAAACAAAGAACAGGCGAAGTATGTACAAGAATCGACTTGGAATTCTTTTAGTAACACTCACCATGAGCGGAGCCGGATTGCTCTCCGTCGGTTGCTCATCCGAGGAAGAGGACACGGAGCGAGCGGCGCAATCATGGGCCTTGTGCTTATCACAAACCGCTTCTGGCACAGAAACATATTGTAATAGGGACAGCACGACGGACTGCAGCCGCGCCTTAGCCAACAATCCGACGATCAACGAACTCTTCTTCATTGAAGCTTTTGAATCGCAAGATGATTGCAATGCTAGCGCAGCTGCCTTGACCTCAACATCCACGCCAGGGACTGAGCCCGGCTCCAACCCCGAAGATGAGCTGACGTGCGTCGACGGG
>JAKVCH010000478.1 GCA_022447485.1 Polyangiaceae bacterium
TTTGACCTTCGCAGCGGCGGGGGCCATCAGTGAGCAATGAAAAGGGGCACTGACTTTCAAAGGAATTGCCTTGAGAGAATGGCTTTTTGCCAGGCCTGCCGCACGATCCACAGCAGTCTTCGCTCCAGCGATGACAATCTGCCCTGGTGCGTTAAAATTTGCTGGCGAGAGGCTCTCGCCCTGGGCCGCTTCAGCGCAAAGTTTTTTTACCGACTCTTCGTCACCACCCATAATTGCCGCCATTCCACCCTCGCCGGCGGGTACAGCCTCTTGCATTGCTGAGCCGCGGATATGAACGAGGCGGACAGCGTCTTCCAGGGATAAGGCGCCAGCCGCAACCAGCGCACTGTATTCGCCCAGAGAATGGCCGGCCACAAAGGCGGGCTTTGGTAACTCTGGCCAGAATTCTTTCATCGCCTCGAGGGCTGCAACACTGGCCGTGACAATGGCGGGCTGGGTATTCTTGGTGAGGAGCAGATCGGTGTCTGGACCCTCAAAACAAATTTTCGAAATAGAAAATCCGAGAGCATCATCCGCGCGCTGAAAGACCTCTTTTGCTGCGGAGCTTTGCTCAACAAGCTCTTTGCCCATGCCGACCACCTGGGCACCTTGACCAGGGAATAACCACGCGTAACTCATTTTATTCTCCTTCTCTGATGTGCAGAGTTCATTGCCGGGGCTTGCCCCGCTGTCGATATTGATTGCGCTCTACACCGAATGAACCGAGCTTGTCTTGTCTATCTTCTGCTTTTCAATCAAAAAAACCTTGCTCGCCGGCAATCGGTAGCCGGGGGTGCAAGGTTTTTATACCATTCATTGAGTTGTCGGTTGCCGTCTCGACCGCGCATTCAATCGATGCTCGGACTCACGAGTGAGACAACTATTGTTCAAGAACAGAGTAGAAAGAAAAGCTGGGCTTAGCCCTGGTCTGTGCTCGTTGCTGCTATTGCTTTCCCCTTGAAGTAGCCGCAGGAAGGGCAAACTCTATGGGGCAAGGTCGGAGCTGAACAGTTGGGACAAGGTACGATGTTGGGGGGGGTGACCTTATCGTGATTGGCGCGGCGCATATCGCGCTTGCTGCTGGTTGTGCGTCGTTTTGGTGTAGCCATTTTCGGTTACTCTTTTTTCTCTAAGCGAGCCTTCAGCTCGGCGAGAGGTGAAAGTCTGGGGTCGAGAGGTTTCTCTTGAAGTGAATCTGTCGTGCCCTGAGATTCAGAGCCAGATGAAGCCTCCTCCGAAGAAGTCGCTTCTCCGGGGAGCGAGGCTGTAGCGTCTCCTGAGACGCCGCGCAAGTCTTCTCTTAAGGGAACCATAGGTATCTCCAGAAGGATGAATTCTCTTAGGAAGCTATCGAGGACGACCGTATCTCCAGAATAGGTGTCTTGTGCGGCCTCTTGGTCGGTGAGTAGGGGGTCATTTTCCCAGCCTTTTTCTGCTTTCGATCGACCTTTTTGTCGTCTTGGCCCCTGACGGCTTGCTTTTTCTTCAAGAGGCGACTGCTGGGCCGGAGAGAGCATCAGGAAGACTGAAGTACGGATGGAATAATCCGCTGGCTCAAGGGTACGAGCGCAAGGCGTTTTTATCTGGGCGCTCAGGCTTCCTTGAACAAGTACGTTTGGACCCGTCTTGGTTAGGGTTAAGTCGACGCGGCCATTATCCTCTCCCGCTGCCGTAACGTCCGTATCGGCGAGCTGCTGGTTCAAGAAATTGTCGCTGAGTTTGGTATTGATCTCGACAGGACCGTCTTCAAGAGCCTGGAGGTGTACGGAAAATTCTGGTTTTGACACGGTCGGAAGCTAGCTTTCGATCTCCCAGCTCGCAAACTCATCGGGCGAATTACTGAGGTATTTCATTGAGACCTGAGGGAATCTTCTTTTCGAAATTACTTTTTTACGACTTTGATCGATTTTATCTTCGGAGGAGAAATTGCACGGTCACCGCGTACGGGAGTGGAGGCCAGTTTATCCATGACAGCATCGGGACCGCATTGGCCGAAAATGGTGTAGCCTCCGTCTAGGTGAGGAGCCGCAGCATCAGTAATGAAAAATTGTTGCCCGTTGGTGTTTTTTCCACGGTTCGCCATACATAGTTGCCCGCGCCGGTCGTGACGAGCTCCAGGCCAAATTTCATCGGGGATTACGTAGCCCGGCTGTCCCGCACCCGTTCCTGTAGGGTCGCCCCCTTGGATCATAAATCCTTTGATCACCCGATGAAAATTTGTTCCATCGTAGGCTGGGCGCTTTTGCCACTCACCCTTATCTCGAAAAGGTCGCAGCCCTCGAGCGAGGCCGATGAAGTTGGCAACGGTGATCGGCGCCCTATCGGCGAAGAGCTGACAGTCGAGGACGCCTTCGCTTGTTTCGATCGCAGCCCAGAGTTTTCCCTTTTCAGGAAGACCAGCTGTTGCTTGAGCCAGAGAGAACTTACCTTCGAGAGGGTCGTTGGGGCCGCGTCCTAGAGTTTCCGAAGCTTGTGGTCTCGAAGGGGGCACGCCTGTCTTGGCATTGGCGGGGTTTTTGGCAGGCGATGCTGATGTCGACTTTTCAACACTTTTTTTCGATGGCGCGATTTTGCGTGACTCGGGTTCGCTCGGCTTGGTGTTGCAGCCGGCTCCTACCAAACCAAGAAGAGAAATCAGAGCCAGGCGCTTCGATGATCGCCAGATGCTGGAGGCTCCGACCAGACTGCTTTTCCGTCGAGGATTTGGAAAGCTTGACGAAGGAGACGGAGTTCGAAAATGGAGATGCACATTCAGCATAGTGCGACTCTATTGCGGTACGCCCGGGTTTCAAGGGGCGTTGTTTTTTTGCACTTGTATTTGTTGGCCAGGACGCACGCCATAGCGGCGTGACCAACCCGCCGGCACTTCCAAGACGGCGTTCGCGGGGCACGGAACGCTTCTCGACTTTTCATTCATGGGCGGTACTTCTTCGACAATGCCGACAATCACGCCCTGAGAGTCGATAAAAATCATGTCGAGGGCCAAGCAAGTGTTGCGCATCCAAAAGCTCCGAATCTCTTGATTGCGAAAGAGAAATAACATGCCCTGGTCGTCTGTGAGTTCCGGGCGAAACATCAAGCCATGCCTATGGTGCTCATTGGAGAGAGCTAGTTCAACATCGAGTGCGGGTGCTTGGTTCTCCCCGACTACATGGAGGCGACCGCGCGGCATCGTGGGTCGGCCCTGGGGATCTTTCGGACACTCCTCCACTGCGGTGGCCGAAGGGGGAGGGGTTGTCGGCA